>QMXC01000025.1 GCA_003661945.1 Candidatus Bathyarchaeota archaeon
CAATACAGCCATGCAAAGATCTAGAAGGCGCAGACCGATTCGCGATTATTCCTTGGGTAACCTTTGAAGACACTATGGCTCAAGATAACCCGAGGACTTGGCAGACAACTAAGAAGGGACACGTTGGCGACACCATAATGGTTTATGGACACGGGTTCCTACCGTCCAGACATCCAGAATGGGACCCCTACAGCACCGTGTATGTACGCGTAGTTTACACTGAAGTAGCGCCGCCATTAGAACCCTACGCTTGGACCTACAGAAGAGTGTTCAACGGAACAAGCCAGTACAACTGGGACAACCTCGAATGGTATCCGAAAATGAGCGAAGTTGTCCTAGCCGAAGTTCAAACAGACGAAAACGGATACTGGTGTGCAGAAATAACCATCCCGCAAAGCTACGGCGGCCTACACGCAATCTACGCCTACGAATACAAGCTGGTCACCGACAGGTATAAGCCTGGTCCAGAGACCTCTTACGTGTTAGTGGAAAGCGGATGGACAGGATGTACCGGAGTTGAAAAGGAAGCGCAGGCAGCCATATTCGACGTCTGGCCAACTATAGAAGTTTCGCCGCACACAGCGATAACCAGTCAATACGTGACTATATATGGTGAAGGGCTGCCGTTGCCGAAATACTACGAGCTATGGATAAACGACGAATCAGTATACTTAGGCAGAGACTGGTGCTTCGTGCTCGACTTCGGACCGAGAGAACAATGGGTATTTGAAAACCGGTTCATCCACAACAACGAGTTCGACTCATCTTGGCTCATGGGTCTCTGGTATCCATTCTCGTTCTATCTGCCAGACCCAGCGTGGGTCCTAGACAGCCCCGTATGGAGCGGAAAGCTCTGCTCGCTAACTTTCGACTATCCAGACATGGAATACTACTACGAACTAGGCTCGAAGTACCTCAAGGTTCCGATGCTTCCACCAGGCACGTACGACGTACACGTGTACTACTTTGACAAAGACACGGAAAGCTTCACTTGCGACCATGACGCAACGACGGATGTTAACGTGATTAAGGACCCGCTCAACATTCGTGTCGAAGTAGGTCCAATGCACTTCCCAGACGAGATAGTCTCAGTGTTTGTAAGAACAGATGTAGACGGAACCCTAGCAGACATCACCGAACTGTCACTGAAGTTATACAAAGGAGACACATTCATCCGCGAACTAAGCTGGAACCGCATAGATGTCGGATGCTACATTGCTACGTTCCAATGCCCAGAAGAGGAAGGCGACTACTTCATAACAGCCTCTGCCTCAAAAACCTATGATTCAACAATGACTCTTCACGGAAGCACAAGCGCAAGCTTCATTGTAAGCTCAACCCTAAACGGGTTAAACGCAATTCTAACAGAAATTCAAGGAGACATCGCCATACTAAAAACAGACGTAGGAACAATTAAAGTGTCCTTAGAAGCCCTAGAAGCCCAATTAACCTCAATCCAAGGAGAACTAGCCACCCTAAACACCGCCATCGGCACAATCCAAGTAGAAATCGACACAATCAGCGCCACAATCACCTCTATTGAGGGAAGAATAGTTACTATCGAGACTTCTCTCGGCACAATTGAAACAGACATAAGCAACATCAACGGCAACATCACGTCCATCAAAGGAAGAATGGTTACCATCGAAACCTCTATAGACACCGTCAAAACAGACATAAGCAACATCAACGGGAGAATCGATTCCATCGAAGGAAGAATTCTAACGGTGGAAACGGACCTTGGACAAGTTAAACTCGACATCCAAGAAGTTAACGGTAAAATAGCCAACTTCGACGGAGAATTTGTGCTCATCGAAACAGACCTAGGAAACGTTAAAGCCAACCTCACAGACATCAACACAAAAATCTCCATAAATGCCCAGAAAATAGCGACCATCGAAACAGACATCGGAACAATAAAAGGAAAACTCATCTCAATAGAAGACAAGATAGCTACAATCGAAACCGACGTAGGAACGATAAAAGCTAACACCAGCTCCATAAAAATGGACACAGGACTACAACCGGCAAGCGTAGGCTTGTCGCTTGTAGCTGCAATAGCTGCAATAGTTGCAATTGCTCTGATAGTGAGAAAAATATACCTCAAATAACCCCCTCTTTTTATTTCTTGTTACATTGGTATTTTATTCTATAACAAATTTTCACAACATTTTTGTTACCACGCGCATAATATCCTAATTCAACGAGGGCTTAAACCATCCTATGAAAACTAAATCTTCTGCTAAAGGAAGAAAGCTTATACTCGTCCGAACCGACTTGTTAGAAAAGGCCATAAAAGAATGTTCAAAACAAGGAAAAACAATGTTTGCTTTCACTAACCAGATTTTTGAAAGTGCTTTAAAAGCCTATGAAATGGAAACAGACCTCGAAGAAATTCTAGAGTTTTACTCCCTTGTAAAGCTCGGAAAGAACTTAGGAGTAGCAATGCTCCCGTCTTCTCTCATCGACTACATGTTAGAAACGTTATACAAACTAGATAGAGAAAACCTAATAGCGAAAGCCTACGAATCTGGATTATGGTTCGGCAAGTGCCTCCTTCTCAAGTTTCCAGAAGAAAACGTCACAGAAAAATTAGAAGGAATTCTCAAAAAATACATGTGGCACTCACTCGATCTCACCATAACAAACAGAGGGGACGCCATCCAATTAAACTGCATATCCCCAATATTGTCTGAAGAAAAAACCCATGTTATCTCCAAATTCATTGAAGGTGCTTTCCAAGCATTTAACTACGAAGTTGTTAAAAACAGCTGTTTCCGCGGCATAATTTCAATTGAATTTAAAAAATCGGAAACCTAGAAACAGCAGCTAAGAAGAAGGCAAGTAGATTTTCTAGATTATTATTGGTTTTTCATAAACTTAAAATTCCTTGAAAGCTAAGAAACTATTCTCCTTTGGGGTGGAACAAAATGGCGTTAAACATTAGGTTCATACTTTTTTCTATAGGGCTAGGTGCAACAATCTCTTCTTCCATAATGATAATTTTCTTCCTTTCTGCCAGCCTATTTGACAAGCCTTGTCTGGTATACGAATCAAATCCTTGGTTGGCTTTCTTCGAAATAATTTTACTTGTTTTCGGAATAGGAACAAGCCTTACAGCTTCGGAAATCTACCATAAATACCTCGAAAGCCAAGAGAAGCAGCGTAAATAGGCATGCTAAAAGAAGTGGGTCACAAAAGCCTTTAAACCAAAGTTGCCGTTTATCTTCACTCGGTGAGAAGGCACGTTGGATAAGTCGGTCTTCCAGATAAAATTTGAGCCTCGGCTTAGGAACCCTGTTCTTGTGCAGGGTCTTCCGGGTTTTGGTAATGTGGGTCGTATAGCGGCGCATTTGCTTGTTAAGTTTACTGGGGCTAAGCTTTTCGCTGAGTATTATTCACCTTTCTTTCCGGACTACGTGACCGTTGACTCAGCGGGAGTTTGCTGTCCGCCGCGTTACCAGTTTTATTCATCTTCCTTAGAAAAGACGGATTTTGTGATTTTAACTGGCGACACACAGCCTGCTTTGGACGATGTTGTGGCACATTATCTTGTTTGTGATGAAGTTTTAGATTTTCTGGCGGAGCTTGGATGCGGCTTTGTTGTTACGTTGGGCGGTGTGCCTACTGTTCAGCCTTCCCGGGAAATTTACGTGGCTGCTTCGTCGCCGCGTTTAGCTGTTGAATTCATGGAAAGAGGTGCAATTATCTATGGTAAGGGGCGGATTTTAGGCGCCGCTGGACTTATGCTCGGGCTTGCTAAAGAACGCGGCTGGGACGGTGTTTCGCTTTTAGGTGCAACCACTGGGCTGCAAGCGGATAGAGGCGCAGGATTCGCCCTTTTCAAGTTTATCGTCAAAACTTTCGGCGGTGAGGTTAAGGAAGGGTTATAAGGGAAAACACGGAAATAGTTTCAGCTCGTACATAAACAAGGGAGTGAAGCTGGAAATGGCTGGAAAACGTGGTTTCGCAGAATCCCGTGTTGGAAAAACCGTGCTCGTCCTATTAACGGCTTTCCTAATTTTCGCCGGTCCAACCTACGTTGTTTATGTTCTCCAATCTGTTGCTGGAGTGTCTTATGCTATTTCCATGCTGAGCGGCTTAATCCTATTCGTCATCGGTTTGGTCCTTTTGTGGTATCTGATTCGAAACCGAATAGTCCCAGAGGAGCAATAGCGCCTTTATTCCCTACACATTCGGAGGCTTAGAATTATTATCCAAGCTGCTAAGGCAGAGGCAGCTATGGCTTCGGGAATGGCAACAGCTTTCCACCGATAACCCCACACCGCAGCGCACACAAGCCCCAGCAAAACCGTGAATAACCCCAACTTACATTTTCGCTCGGTCAGAAAAGCTGAACCAACCGTGAACTGGGAAAGGGGAATAAGCACGAAAAAAGCTACTGAAGCGTAAAAATGCCAAGGCTTAATGTTTTCCGGAAAAACGCCTACCGCGCATAGGGCAGCTGCGTCCAGAAGCATAAGGCATAAGCCAGCTTTTTTCAGAGCGTTTTTCGGCTCGGCAGCGCCGAATCCCACTGTGAAGATGGCGTACAGGATGCCTCCGAGAATCAGTGCTGAATTAAAAGGTAACCCTGCCTTCTCGTCTACTCCTAGGTCACTTAGGGCGTTTTCTGTCCAGCTGAACCAAGGTGCTAGGCTGACCGCGTAAAAGATTAATGCAAACACGATTACTGGACCGGCTAAACCGCATAAAGCCGCTAGTCTTTTCAAAGTTTTTCCTCCACTACTTCATGCTTTTAGGACTTCCCGCCCTAAATTAGCTTTTGCATCCTTGAAAATTTTATATTTGCGAGTGACTGTGAAATAGTGGTTGGAGGAAGCCTATTTGAGCGATGAGGAACTGGTTGAAGTTGGCCGTGTAACGCATTATTTCACCAAGATTAGCGTAGCTGTAGTGGAGTTGTCCGCGCCTTTAGCTGTGGGCGACCGTATTCGAATTAGAGGCCCAACAACCGATTTCGAACAGACGGTTGAATCGATGCAGATAGAACACGAGAATGTGGAACGCGCCGAAGCTGGACAAAGCATCGGCTTGAAAGTGAAAGAACGTGTAAGAGAAAAAGACCGTGTCTATAAAATCGTTAGCTAGTCTTTATAGAAACCATACCTAAAACTTCATCTTTCCCCTAATGGCATTCCATTTTTCTATCATATTGTGTGCTGGATTTAACAAAGCGTCTATTTATGGTTGGGATAAGTGTGTTTTCTTTATCCTATTCGCTCCGCTACGATTCGCTTTAACGTGTTCTCTTCGTTTACAGAAAAGGAGTCAGCGACGTGGGAGGAATCTCCTCAATCTTTGTAGTGAACGAAGTTTCTCCTTGTTTCCAAGCTTTGCTTGTTCTATGGCTTGTTTCAGTATTTGAATTGATTTGTCCATGGCTCTTCTGTTTACGGGGTAGGGGACTCCGTCTTTTCCGCCGTAAGCGAAAGAGTATTTCACGGGGTCTTTCCAGCTTGGCTTTTCTCCGTAGACGAGTTCAGCTATCAACGCTAGTCCTCGAACGGTTGCCGGTCCTACGCCTTTTATGCTTAGCAGTTCCTCGTAGTTTTTGGGTTGAAACTCGTAGGCTTTGCTTACGGCTTTCCAGTTCAAGGTTACGGGCATAGACAACACTTCTACGGCGTATCTTTCCCACCGAAGGCGGGGAACGGTCTTCGGAATCCATTCTTCCAGCGAACGTTGATATTTCGGTCTTGCCGACTCGAGCATATGCTTCAGTTTCCGCGGGTTTTCCTTAACTAGGTCGACGCATGTTTTTCTGCAGTTTTCGCTTTGTTTTGCTGTCATGTCTAACGCTTTTGGTCTCGCCGTGTCGCCTACTATGGCGCTGTGCGGCTCAGCCACGAAGGTGTCAAATCTGCCTGAGACCCAGTGATATCTGCGCGCGGTTCTATCCAACGTGCACATTCCCTGCTGAACAACTGCCCATTCACCCTTTTCCGTCACAAAGAATGCGTGATGATAAAGCGGATATCCCGCCTGTATTGCCGTATTGTCAACTTTGGCGCTCATCTTGCTCGCGTAGCGTAGCTGCTCAATCTTGTCTGTTGAGAAGCCGAACTTTTCGCCTATGGCGCATATTTCGCTGGGTGTTTTCAGCGAAGTTTTCCCTTTTCCGCCGCAAACGGCTACTCCATGCTCTTCGGGGATTACCGCGTTTTTGAGCACACCGGTCAGCACGGTGGTTACGCCTGAAGAGTGCCAGTCATAGCCTAACACGCAGCCTAAGGCTTGGAACCAGTAGGGGTCTGCTATTCTTTGTATGAATGTTTTCTGCCCGTATTCGTCTATGATTATGGTTACTATTTGTTGGGCGAGCTTTGTCATTCGGGTAACTAGCCAACGTGGCGCTCTTCCGTAATGGAGCGGAAGTTTCGCTATGCCCGTTCTCTGCAAAACTTGAACACCGTTCTACGGTTAGTATTAAAGCCGTAGAAGAGTTTAAACTTGTTCTTCGAAGCTTCGAACCTTGCCGGGTTCAACTTTTCTTCTCAACAGTTTCCCTTCCCGGTCGATTTCTCCCCTTCGAATCCTTGTTGTCGAAATCTCAACATGGTTTTCGGCTGGAACCATGTCAATTACAACTATGTGCAGCGGCTGCAGCCCAAGTTCAGCCCGCTTCAGGTTTATTTCCCTCGCCCTCGCTTCGGTTTCCTTGCTTACGATTAACGCTTCGATGCAGCCTTCAGACAACGTAACTCCGTAGGGGTCGTTAAGCGGAACTATTTCAGCCCTTTCCACCAAATTGTTTCTCCGCAGGAAATCTTCAAGTTCTTTTAACCGTTTCTCATACGAAGCGGTAATGTGCGGTTTTCCCATCTTCTTCACGAATTCGTCGGTGCATAATCCTATCAGCACTTTTTCGCCTACTTCGAAAGCCTTCATCAGCAGCGCCCTATGTCCCTTATGAAGTTCGTCGAAGGTTCCGCCCACAGCCACCTTCCGAAATTTTCTACGCATTTCGTTCTCCCTTTTGCCCGTGAAGATTAGAGGCATGCCCATGCCATGCTTATAAGCTTATTTTTTCAAGCTTGACTTTTACCACGTCGAGAATCCTTTCCGCAACCGTTCGCTTCGAACTTAACGGGACGTGAACCACGTTTTTCTCCTCGTCTATTATGAAAACCTCGTTTGTTTCAGTTCCGAACCCGACGCCCTTTCTTGAAACATCATTTGCCACAACTAGGTCAGCGTTAGCATGCTTCAACGCTTTGAAAGCCCTTTCAACAAGCTCTTCGTCTGAAACGTGATGTTCCGCTTTAAACATGACGAGAAAAACTTGGGGCTTCGCTTTCTTTATTTCATCAACAATTTTCGGTGTAGGTTTAAGCTTCAAGCTGAGCGTGGAAACTTCACGTGTGGAGACCTTGCCTTTACGCTGCTTTATAGGCGTCCAGTCAGAAACAGCTGCGGCTGCGACAACAACGTCGTAACGTCTGCTTTTCAGCTCCTTCAGCACAGTCAGCCGCATTTCTTCCGTGGTTTCCACGTTTAAGACTCTTGCTCCATAAGGCGGCGTAGCCGTGCCCAAACCATAGACAAGCGTTACTTCTGCCCCCCGCCTTAACGCTTCTTCAGCCACAGCGACACCCATTTTGCCAGAGCTTCGGTTCGTGATTACCCTCACGTCGTCGATGTATTCAACGGTGGGCCCAGCTGTTACCATGAAACGTTTTCCACAGAAATCCCGCCTAGCCGCGAGTTTCCGAACCACGGTTTCAACTATTTCTCCGGTTTCAGCGATTTTCGCTTTTCCCTCTTCAATACGTGGATGAACAAATTCTATGTCTAGCGCTTCGAGTTTCCGAATGTTTTCTTTTATGACTTGATGCTTATACATGGACTGGTGCATGGCTGGAACGATTACGATTGGCGTTTGGGAGCCTAGTGCTGTGGACGCGACGGTTGTTACGGTGGTGTCGTCTATTCCAGCCGCTATTTTGCTTATGGTGTTCGCCGTGGCTGGAGCTATCAAAACTAAATCTGCCTTCGCCTCGTGTTCGCCGGCTAAAGCAACGTGTTCAATTTTTCCCGTTAGTTCGGTGACAACGGGGTTTCCTGTTGCCCATTCCATCAAGTAGGGATGAATGATTTTCTGGGCGTTTTTAGACATAACCGCGTAGACTTCGGCTCCACGTCGCATGAGCTCCCTCGCGATTTCCGGGCTTCTAACAGCCGCCACGCTTCCAGTAACGCATAGAACAATCCGTTTTCCTTTAAGCTCCTTGCTTTTAGCTCCAATTATGCCTTTTGACGGATGTTTTTCCAAGATTTACCCCTTCAATTCTATAATTACCCTTTTTAGGTCTTGTAGGAACTTTTCTAAGTGCTCCTCACGTATGTGAGGCATTACAACGATTCTTATGTGACGTGGAAACAGCGCAACAGCCCATCCTAGCCTGCGAAGTGCCTCGGCTACGCGTTTAATGTTAGCGGATTCCGACTTTATGCCTATCACGTTTGTGACGGGTTCAGTCATAATGTCTAATCCGTCGATTTGTCTAACTTCTTCCGCTAGCTTCCACGTCAACCGCATGCAACGTTCCACAATTTTTCGGTATCCTTCTCTTCCCAAATGCTTTAACAATGCCCAAACAGCGATTACCGAAGCTCCGGAACGCGAACCGACAAAAGTGGACTGTTCGGTTTCGCCTCCCGCCAAGTAGGGAACACGCCAAGTCACCTTCCTCTTCAACTCGAAATCTCTAAAGAGAATTCCACCAGCTGGAATTGGAGCCAAACCCATCTTGTGCGGGTCTATCGTTATGGAGCATACTCCGGGTAGCTGGAAGTCGAATTCAGGCGCCTCGTAGCCCAGCTCCTTCAAGAATGGAAGGACGAATCCGCCGAAAGCCGCGTCTACGTGAAGAAGCAACCCGTTTTCTTGAGCTATTTCCGAAAGTTCAGGAATAGGGTCTACCACGCCGAGCCCTGTGGTTCCAGCTATGCCTACCAACGCCACGGTGCGGGGACTCACCGCCCGCCTAACCTCTTCCACGTCCACCTGAAAACGGCTATTTAATCCAACGCGAACGATCTTGAAGCCGAGCAGGTCGGCGGCTTTGTCGAAAGAACAGTGCGCCGAAACCGGAACGATTATTTCACCGCCGTTTTTTGTCCTCGAGTTTTTGAAAGCCCACATGGCAAGCACGTTTGCTTCGGTTCCTCCAGTTACGATGTTCCCCAAAGCTTGCGGATGCGAAAGTAACGCGCCTAACATCTGGATTACTTCGTTTTCCAGCTGAGCTGTGGCTGGGAAAAGCCCGGGGTCGCCTAGGTTTTTCTCCAAAAACTTCGCGTAGACTTGTCTAGCTAGCTCGTGAGGTGAGGTGCACATTGAGCCGAGGATTTTGCCAGAGTTGAACGTTAAGTCCCTGCTCAGCCTAGCTTCTATTTCTTTGAGAACAGCTTCGGCTGGTTCACCTTTTTCCCTCATTTTGCTTCACCTTTCTAATGATACGTGTGTTCTTCATCTGGGTAAACGCCTGAACGCACCTCTTCCATAAACCGTTTTACAGCGTTTTTAATGATTTTGTTCAAATCCGCGTATTTCTTCAAGTATTTAGGTGCGAAACTGTCGTCGAAGCCGAGCATGTCGTTTATGACCAAAACTTGCCCGTCGCAGTATTTTCCAGCTCCAATGCCTATAGTCGGCGCTTTCACGTTCTCAGTAATCCTCTTAGCTAGGCTTTCCGGAATGCATTCAAGAACAATTGAGAATACGCCGCATCTGTCGACTTCCAACGCGTCCCGGAATATTTTTTCAGCTTCCTCCGCGGTTTTTCCACGAACTTTGTAGGCTTCAGCCG
>QMXC01000026.1 GCA_003661945.1 Candidatus Bathyarchaeota archaeon
GACGGTTTTGTGCCCTTATTTGCGTCTGTGTAAATTGTTTCGGCTACTAGGATTTCCGATATTGGGCTTTTCTTTCCAAGTCTAAAGTCGAGGGCTTTTTGCGGTTTGACAAGAATTTCGAAATGTTCTCCTTCTCGGGTTATCCTCGCGGTAGTGTATCTTTCACCCATTCCCCTTTTCACTTTTACAAACTTTTACGATACTCTTCTATCTCTTCTTCCGTGAGCATTCTTAACTTTTTAGTCGCAGCTGGAACCACCGCAATCTTGATTCGTGGGGGAAGTCCCCGCGCTTCTAAGGCGCTGGTTAAACATTTTATCGTGAGTTTTATCGCTTCTTCAAGCGTCATGTTTTCTCGGTATTCTTCTTTCAGTATTTTTATCACGGTTTCTCGTCCAGCGCCTAGGGCTGTTGCCTTGTATCCCCGGTAGGCTCCGCTGGCGTGTGTGGCGAATATTTTGTTGCCTGTTTTGTCTACTCCGCCGAAGATTATTGAGACGCCGAAGGGTCTTACTCCAGCGTGCTGCGTGTAAAGCTGTTTTATGTCTCCTATCCGCTTTGTGATTACTTCAACATCTATCGGCTCGTCGTACATCAACCGGTTGCTCTGCGCGTATATCCGCGCGTTATCTATTAGCACTCTAGCGTCGGAGCTTAACCCTACTATGGCTGCCCCTATATGCGAATCTATCTCGAATATTTTCCATGAAAAATTCGGGTCTTCCAACGAAGTTTCAATCGTTTCCTCTGCGCCTAAAACAACCCCCTCGGCGCATGAGACTCCCATCACTGTGGCTCCACGGTTAACTAGTTCCATGGCGTATTCAACTTGAAACAGACGTCCATCTGGCGAAAAAACTGTTATCGCACGGTCATACGCGCCTGGAGCTGCAAACACGGACAATCATTCCACCTCAACATAACGTTTCTAATGTTTTACTGCCTTTCTGAATGTAGCAACCAACCCTAAAAACCTTTTCGTAAACAGACTAACTGCAATCTCGCTGTAAAGGCAATCCTTTGTAATGCGGCTCCTTCTGATTCGTGAAAAATTTATAAGAATCATTTCCCAAAAACTAGAGCTCGTGAAAAGGTGAACGCTCCATGATCTTTCCTCCGCGTCTGCTGTAATATTTGTCCCTGTAGCTTAGATGTAGCTTCGGCTGAAACGTTGAGAAAGCTTGTGAGCGTTGTCTTCAAGCGTGGGTGGTTTTGTTGGGTTTAGGCTCTAGGATTAAGCATGAATTCGGTTTCATTCATGGGAATCTTTCCGTTCTCATCGTCAGTTGGATACTCATGAATCTAGTCGGCGGCATTCCCTACACATACTTCTCCTTATATATTGAAGAGCTCGGTGGAACCCCTTTTGCGATAGGGATAATAAACTTTGTATCCTTCGCCGCGTTGGCTTCAGTTCAGTTTCTCGGTGGATACCTGGCTGATGCTTATGGCAGAAGATGGCTTATAGTTTCCATGACTTTCGGTGTGGCTCTTTCAAACCTTATCTTCGCGTTTGCTCCTTCATGGCAATACGTGCTTGTCGCCGTTCTCGTTCAAAATCTATGTTTGATTTATCAGCCCGCCCTTTCAGCGATAACCGCGGATTCTATTCCTCCAGAAAAACGGGGCTTCGGCTTTTCTATTATAATGTTTCTATCTAACATCGCTTCCTTGGCTTCTCCACTTATTGCTGGAGTGCTTTTCCTTCACTATGGGACTCTTCAAGGAGTCCGCGTTGGCTTTCTCTTTGTTGCTGCTTTTTATTTGATCGCCGCCGTTATTAGAATTAAGCTCAAGGAAACATTGGTTAACGCCGAGACTCGAAGGATACGGGTAAAAGAACTTTTGAAGTCTTATCCCCGTGCCGTGAAGGAAGGGTTTGCTGTCTGGAAGCTTCTTCCCCGTTCAATGTTTTTCCTTTTCTTAATAAACCTCATTGGAAGTTTTTCTTATGCTTTAATGGACGCCTACTTCGTGCTCTACGCAACAGAATTCCTAGCGGTAAAGGAATTCGAATGGGCTATCATAATGACTTGGCTGACAGCTGTAATGATTCTAACCGCTCTTCCCTGCGGAAAGCTCGTCGACAAATACGGTAGAGCTAAACCTCTGCTTGCTTCATGGCTTGTCTACGCTCCGTTTCCCGTGTTTTTCCTCTACGGAAATATGCCTTTGCTGTATTTCGGCTTCTTCCTTTTCGGAATTAGCAACGCGCTTTTTATGGCTGGATACTCCGCTATGGAGGCTGATTTGGTTCCTAAAGAGCTTCGCGGAAAAGAAGTAGGCTGCAACCAGTTCGCCACTTATGTTTTGATGGCTTTAGGCGGCTTAACCGGCGGTTATCTCTACGAAAATGTTTCACCCGCGTCCCCTTTTCTTTTAGCCTTCCTACTTGTGCTGGTTTGCATTTTGCTTCAAGCGTTTTTCGTTAAAGAGCCTAAAAGACGGGAAGCCTAATTCGCTGACTAACGTTTAACCTTTAATAATCCGCTGCTATAGTTTTTCTGAGAGGTTAAATGCCTTGCGCTATCTGGTCTTAGCGGAAACCTACGAAAAAATCGAATCGACCACAAAAAGGCTTGAAATGACCGACCACCTGGTGGAACTTCTTAAAAATACCCCTAAAGAAATCATAGACAAAGTTGTCTATTTGACGCAAGGTAAAATTTACCCGGATTTTGTTGGTTTGGAGATAGGTGTAGCTGAAAAACTAGCTATAAAAGCCATAGCCCGAGCCTCTGGCAGACGGGAACGCGATGTTGAAGAAGACTTGAAAACAAGCGGGGACATAGGTGAGACCGCGCAGAGATTCATAGGTAAACGCGTCCAACAAACCTTTTTCCAGAAGCCCTTAACCGTCGAAAAAGTCTACCAAACCCTCGAAAAAATGGCTAAAACCGTTGGAACAGGGTCCACAGACCTGAAACTCGCCCTTTTAGCCGGATTGCTCGCCGATGCTACCCCTAAAGAGGCTAAATACCTAGTTCGCACCGTCACCGGGAATCTTCGTTTGGGCATAGCGGACATGACTGTTCTCGACGCTTTAGCAGTAGCCTACGGAGGAGGCAAAGAAAACCGTCCTTTAATTGAGAGAGCTTAGAATATATCCTCAGACCTAGGGTTGGTGGCAAAGACCCTTGTTGAAAAAGGCTTAGCTGGCATGAAAAAGTTTAAAGTTTCGGTGGGCAAGCCGATTCGCCCGATGCTGGCTGAAAGGCTTTCCAGCCCCGAGGAAATACTTGAAAAGCTAGGCGGCAAATGCATTGCGGAATACAAATACGACGGCGAACGGGTTCAAATTCACAAAAACGGTGAAAACATAACTTTGTTCTCCCGTAGGCTGGAGAACATAAGCGACCAATATCCTGATGCTGTCGACCTGACTCGGCGGCACGTGAAGGCTGAAACAGCGATTTTAGAAGCAGAATGTGTAGCCGTAGACCTTGACACTGGTGAAATGCGTCCTTTTCAAGAACTCATGCATCGCAGACGTAAATACGGCGTCAAAGAAGCCATGGAAGAATACCCAATTTCCCTCTTCTTCTTCGACGCTCTCTACGTAAACGGAAACGACCTAACCTTAAAACCGTATCCGGTGCGCCGTAAACAACTCACAGAGGTAATTCAGCCTAGCGAAAGGGTTCAAATAGCGAAGCACTTAATAACCGACGATGTCGAAGAACTGGAAAAGTTCTTTCTTAAAGCAATAGAGGACGGGTGCGAAGGGCTAGTTTGTAAGTCTATGGCGGAAGACTCTGTTTATCAAGCCGGTGCCCGAGGATGGTTGTGGATAAAATACAAACGTGACTACAAGAGCGAAATGACCGACACAGTGGACCTAGCGGTGGTAGGTGCTTTTCACGGCAGAGGAAAACGCGCCGGCACCTACGGCTCCTTGCTGCTAGCCGCCTACGACCCAGAAGAGGACGTTTTCAAAACTGTTTGTAAATGTGGCTCTGGATTTACCGATGAAGACCTAGCGAAGCTTCCGAAAATACTTGAAAAACATAAGATTCCCCATAAGCACGGAAGGGTGGTTTCCACGGTTGAGGCTGACGTCTGGTTTGAACCTAAGATAGTAATCGAGGTAATAGGCGCCGAAATCACTTTAAGTCCCATTCACACGTGCGCCCAAAACGTAATACGAAAAGGAAGCGGCTTAGCCATAAGGTTTCCCCGCTTCACAGGAAATTATCGCCTAGACAAATCTGCAGAAGACGCAACAACCGTAAACGAAATCGTTGAAATGTACCAGAAACAACTGAAAAAAGAAGCCTAAACCGTATCCAGCACATGCTGCTAACAACCTCCGTGTTAAATTAAAAACGGGGAAAGCCGTTATTCTCTTTTGAAGACTCCCAGTAACAATGCAAGCAACGTTGCCAACGAAACAAGCATTAGAAGTGCAAACTCTGGTCCAATAGTAAACATTATGCCCGGAATTTCGATGTGTTTCGCAACAATGTTGTACATGATAATCCAGTAGATGCCCGAAGCCAGCAGAGTTATTCCGAAAGCTTTTCCTAGAGAAATTTCAAAGACAGCTCTCGCCGCGACAATCAGAGCGAAGAAAATCCATAGCCTAGTGACGGAGAGAGCAAACACTGGCCAGTCGTAGGTGAGGAAGGGCTGGTTTGTGAATATCAACGGGAGAAAAATCATTAAGATTCGAGGGCTGTAGGCGTAGGCTGTAGCCCTAGCAACGCTGTCAAATTCCGCCTTTCTACCAAGAATTTTCGTTCCAAATAAGTAAAACAGCGACGTGATAAGCAGCCATTTGAAGATTCCGATGCTTATGTGCGCGAAAGGTGTTGCAAGGGTTTGAAAGTCGAAGGCTGTTTCTCCTAACAGAAGAATTTTAACGGGATCTTCGGGGCTTTCAGGTGAAAGTATTAGGTTAACGTTAAATATGTACAGGCTTGCCCCGAACATTCCTAGAAAGTTTGCTGCCACGACGGTGAAAGCCGCATTAACATTGTCTTCGATAGAATTTTTGACAGAGCTGAACATTTCTGAGTCAAATCTCATGCTGCGAAGCATCCTTATAAAGAAGGTTTCTCTCCAAGGCTTTCTCCACTGTAAGGCTATAGTTGCTCCAAGAACCCCGAGAACCATTCCTACAATGAACCCCCCTCCCGTAAAAATGCTTAGCAAGGAAAAGATCAGAACCGCTAGGCTTGGGTACAAGGGGTTTACTGGCTTGCTGTAAAGAATGACGGCGCCTAAGAGGCATAACCCAGCGAAGATTATCCAGAGCGCCATAAGCCCGCTGTTAACCACCATACGGTTCCCGAAAGCTATTCTAGCCCAAAGTCCTGCATCTTGCGGCGGTGTAATGAGCTGGCTGACGGAGGAAACTTGATAGGAAGAGAGTATTATGGGGGCGCTGTTCATGGAGAGTATCAAGACGTTGATGAAAATCAGAACCGCTCCTATCAGAGCAATTTTTCCTCCAAAGACTACACTGTCTTCTCCCATATGGAAGCCTCCCACTTTTCTGGATTTTGTGTTCATTAATGTATATAAGGCTTTGCTATCTGAAAATGGGAGAGAAACCGTTGAAAAATTATTCTTTCTTTTTGAAGAAGGAGTTAACGAGTATGTAAAGCATGGCGCTGAAAACAAACGCTGTGAACGCTGAGTACCATCCGAAACCTGCGCTCCACATCCATTCAAACAAGCCTGAAGACATTTCGATTCCTCCCCAGAACCCGCTTATCTTGCTTCCTTGGATCGGCGTCTCCAGCATCGCTGTAGGAATCACGGAATCGAAATTCGATATTCGCGTGGCGAATTCGCTTTGGAAGTAAATGGTTGCTGCCAAGAAGATTAGCGCTGAAATCACCGCTGTGATTTTAGCAAACTTGAGCATTCTTTCATTTCTGGTGAACATTAGATATATCAATATCACAGTTAAAACGTTAAATACCAAGCCTATCGTGGTAAGAGTTGATGTTAGACTGCATAGTTCTGCTAAAGGTTTTGCGTTTTCTTCACTTGTCATGTTTGTAAAGGACACTGTGACCGAAAGGTTTCCACTCGTTGCGCTTACTTGTTGAAAGAGGGAGTATGAAGCATGAGTTCCTGTGGTGTTTAGTTCAAGTTCATATTCCGGAGTTGTTCCTATCACCCACCAAGGAGTCACAATCGATATTGCAGCGAAAATTAAAGCTACAAGGGCGAACGTGAGAACGATTTTAAATTTGGTTTCTTCTTCCATTGTGAAACCCTTCTCCTCATTTCAAATTTCGGTTTTAAAGTTTTTCGCTATTTTTTCTTCTCCGAGTATCGGTGGCAAGCGACGTAGTGGCCCTTCCCCACATGGATTAATGGTGGTTCTTCGCGGCGGCAGATGTCCCCTAAATATTCTTGACATCTGGTGTGGAATCTGCATCCTGACGGAGGATTGACTGGGCTTGGGATTTCCCCTTTTATCACTACTTCTATTCTTTTGGCTGTGGGGTCTGGGCTTGGAACAGCCATCATCAATGCTTTGGTGTAGGGGTGTAGGGGCTCATAAATTATGTCTTCCGTGTTTCCTTTTTCCATTATCTTTCCGAGGTACATTACTGCAATTCTCTCGCATATGTGCCGTGCTAGGGCTATGTCGTGTGTGATGTAAAGGAACGACACGCCGTATCTCTCCATAAGGTCAAACATCAGGTTGAGTATTTCGGCGCGTATGGAGACGTCGAGCATGGAGACTGGCTCGTCGGCTACTATAAACTCTGGCTGTAATACTAATGCTCTTCCGGTGGCTACTCTTTGTCTCTGTCCTCCGCTTAGCTCATGGGGATATCTGTGAATAAACTCCTCGGGGGGAATCAACTCTACATCTTCTAACGCCTTATAAACGCGTTCTGCAATTTCATCTTCGTTTCCTACTTGTTGTACTCGTAGGGGTTCAGCCATAATGTCGTAGATAGTCATCTTGGGGTTCAACGACTCGTAAGGGTCTTGGAAAATTATCTGCATTTTCTTCCGTATAGGTTTAAACTCCTTTTCTGGTAGGCGTGTGATTTCTCTGTTGTGGAAAAAGATTTTTCCTCCCGTAGGGCGGATAAGTCGAACTATCATTCGTCCTGTCGTGGTTTTTCCGCTTCCGCTTTCCCCTATGAGGCCAAATATTTCCTTCTTTTTTATGTCGAAGGTTATTCCGTCTACAGCGCGTACAAAAAGCGGTCTTCTGGCGATTATTGATTCGAAGAAACCGAGTCTAACAGGGAACCATTTCTTAAGGTTTTCTACCCTTATTATTTCTTCCGCCATTTCAATCACTTCTTCTGAACAAGATGACATGCAACAAAATGTTCTTTTCCAAGGTTGATAAACTCTGGGTCTTTGGTCTTGCATATTTCCATGGCGTAGGGACATCGTGGGTGGAAACGGCATCCGGGTGGTGGACGCAGTAGATCTGGGGGTGATCCTGGGATGGAAACCATGCGCATTCTTGGCGCTTTGAGTTCTGGGAAGGCTCCTATCAGTCCTTGAGTGTAGGGGTGTAATGGCTCCTTAAAGATTGTTTTAACGGTTCCTAGTTCAACTATTTTCCCAGCGTACATGATAGCTGTTCTTTCGCATGTCTCGGTTATTATAGATAAGTCATGAGTAATCATTATCATTGAAAGGTTTAATTTTTCTTTTAGTTCCTTCATGAGTTTCAAAACTTGTGCTTGAACTATGACGTCTAAAGCTGTTCCAGGCTCATCTGCAATGAGAAGCTTCGGGTTGCAGGCTAAAGCCATAGCTATCATTGCGCGTTGTCTCATTCCTCCGCTGAACTCGTGAGGATAATTGTCTATTCTCGAAGGTTCGATTCCTACAAGTTCAAAGAGCTTCATTGCTCTTTCTCTAGCTTCGCTTACCTCTACACCGGGCTCGTGTAAGGTGATGGCTTCCACTATCTGTTCGCTTATTCTGTAAACTGGGTTCAGCGCGTTCATGGCTCCTTGAAAGATTATTGCTATTTTCTTCCATCGAACGTTCATTCTCATCTCGTACTCGTCTAGGGCCGGGATGTTTATTCCGTCTACGAGAATTTTTCCTCCAGCAATAAATCCTCCAGGCGGCAAAATCTTTAGTATTGAAAGCGCAATTGTTGTTTTTCCACATCCGGATTCCCCAGCTAGCCCTAAAGCTTCCCCTTGCTTTACGTCGAAGCTCACGTTTTCAACGGCTCTGACATATCCGCGGAGAATTTTGTAGTAAGTCCTAAGGTTTTGAACCTGTAACACTGGTTTGGCTTTCAAGGAATTGCAGCCCCTTTCTCCTTTTTCTTATCCTCTAAATAAAATATAACGGTATAAAAGCTTTTGTGACGGTCAGTAATTAGTATTTATGATATGTATGCGAACAAAATGGCTTAACAAAAACGTAGATATCAGCTTACTAAGTTCCCCGATAGAGAAGTTTTTTGTTACGAGAGGGTTTAAAGTTCTTGTAGAAACTAAATCTAAGGAGGAGTATCTAATAACTGCTGTAAAGAGAATGGGAAAGAGAACTCTTGCTGTGAAGGTGAAGGTTTTCGGAAAACCAGACGATTTTATTATAGAGTTTGCATCTCCAGACGAAGCAAGCTCGCTAAAGTTCTTAGGTTCTTTTCTTCAGTTGATCGGGTTCGGTGGATGGTACGCCTACAAACTTAGGTCAAAAGAGCTTTATGATAGGCTGGAAAACGAGTTTTGGTCTTTTATTGACCCTGTTGTGTCGCGTCTGTCTGGTTCTGCTAGTAAGTAGCTCCAAAAGATATCCGAATTAACGCGATGATTCCCCAATAAATTAAGGTAAACGTCCAAACAGTTTTCTGATGTTCCTTACTTTTCCACATTCCAATTCTGTGAAGCGAAATTATGGGTGTTAACATAAGTAGGAAGTATAGGTAAACCAAAACAAGGAAGAATAAGAGAGCTGCCACAAAATCTATAGGCGTCGGCAAAGAAGCAAAAGTATAATAATTAAAATTTCTGATAGCATATCCTTCAGGGTCGCCGAAAAGATATAGACCTATCAGCACAATGGGCGTAAAGGTTGCAGCCATGTACAATCCGTCGTAGAAGGCGTTCCACATGACCTTCACAATTTTCAGTTGGGGGTCTAACTGTAAATAAGGTATGGCGCAGAATAAGAATGTAACCACTGGAAATATGCCAAATAAAACTGCTTTGACCGCTAATTCAGTGAATGCTAGAAGCTCTTCCTTTTTTGTTGGGAGACTATTGCCGCATCGTGGGCAGAATCCGTCTATTTGTAACCATGGATAGCTGGATTTCGGTAACGCCAACTTTCCACATTCGTTACAGAAATAGAAGGAATTCCAATTTAATGCTTCTAAAGCCTCTTCTAGGGCATATCGCGCTTCCGGAAAATCCGGGTTTAATTCTAAAGCCTTCATTAACCGTTTCGCAGCTTCTCTCGGCTTTCCCATTTTCAGCAGTTCCATCCCTTTTGAAAACAGTTTTTGAGCTCGAGCGGCTTCTTCGCTTAAATTTTGCAAAACCTCGCCAACCATTATTGTCTCTCTCTTTCTTGGGAGAAGAGAAAGAGAAAGGATGTTCTTAAGCTTTAGTGTTAAACTGACCGCGTCGAAACATTCCGGGTTAAAGCACATAGTTTATTAGGAGAAGTTTCCCTCATCGAATTAGAGAAAGGAGGTTCAAAAGGTTGAAACGGATTCCTCTAATATTTGGCGTACTACTAATCTTTGCTAGTATATTCGCCGTATGGGCATCCAACAAACA
>QMXC01000027.1 GCA_003661945.1 Candidatus Bathyarchaeota archaeon
TACGTCTTTTTCGATGTTGAAGTAGGGAGTTCCCACTTCTATAAAATTTCTGCTGGGAAGTTTTCCGGTTAAAGCAATTACCGGCGTATAGGCTTCTAAAGCGAACGTAGCTTCCAGTTTAGATTTGACCGCTACTATCTTAGGTATCTGCTCGTCGCGTCCAACTAGGCTGCGGAAGCCTTCCACTAGTATGATGGAAGCGTTGTTTTCGCAGTTTTGAACGATTTCTCTTATGGTCAGCTTCGAAGTGTTCATCTTTCTTATAATCGCTATTTCTTGTTCGGAAACGGCGAGTATCGTTTCGGCGCCGGCTTCCGCGAATCTCCAAGTGTCTTTTCCCGCAGTGTCTATTGTGAAGCCTTTTTCTGGAATATGCTTCACCGCAGCCACTTTGTAGCCTCGGCTTGTCAGCTCTTTAATTAAGGCTTCGATTGTAGCCGTTTTTCCAGAATTTTTGCTTCCGAGAACCGCTATCGCCTTTACGATTCTAGGTCTCTCCTTTTCGGTTTAGAATAAGAGAAACCTTAAGAGAAGAGTAAAAGTCTTTCTGAAAAAGGGGTTTTAGCCCATTTCTTCCATGAAGATTTCCTTGAGCATTTGGTGGGGCACTTCGAGAGTTTCTGAAATTTTCTTCAACCATCGGATATACATGCGAAATATGTTGCATAGAATTTCCTTCTTCTCTTCCATGGTGAGCCTTTCTTCCGCCAGCATAAGTGCGAACCATTTTCCCTCCTCTGACAGCCGGTAAAACTTCACCCAGACGGTTCTTCCGTCGCTTTGATTTTTCTCCATGTTTTCGGTTAAAACGCCGAAGCTGACAAGAGTTTTTAGATGTTCAATTACTGTTTTGTTGGAGTAGGGAAGTTTCTTCACAAGCTCTTTTTGATAAATCTTCGCTGAAATTCCCTTTTCAATGGAAAATTCTAGGATTTTTAGCGGAACCTCGGAGCCGAAAAGGGTTTTCAACACGTCAAATTTTTCTTTAGCTGGTAGGAACATCACGTACGGGTAAAGTTTCTTCTCAACCATTTTTATCTCTCTTCTTCTAGGGCTGGTATCCTTTCAAAACGGTTACGGCTAAAACTGAGGAAACCAAATCTGCGGTTGTTCCAGGATTAAGTTTGTTGCCAGCCTTCCTTAGCTTTTCATCGAATTCCGTTAGCCTACGTCTTCCTTCAACGGTTGTTAATCCGCCGAGCTCCAAAATTCTTCCAGCTTCTTCGGATATTTCTACGGCTCTAACCTTTCCCGCTTTCCTTGCGATGAGCGTGTCTGGAATTTCGGATAGAATCTTCAGATAGGTGTGCACCGTGGCTATGTTGAAATCGTTGGTTTGTTTGAATTCGCTGACGAAATACGGGTAGCCTAGGCTGAAGGTTACGGGATATCCCTTCGTCCATTCAGCGGCTATGGAATCGTAATCAGCGGCTATCTTGAAGATTTCGTATAGGCTTATTCCCCGTTTGAGAATCTCCGTTTTCGAGGACGGGTTGTTTACATCAAGCTTCGGAGCGTTGCCGAGTCCACCGGGCTTCGCTTTCTCTATGGCTTCGTAGAGGTTAACCGCGTCCACGGGCGTGGTGGACTGAACAACCCGCTGAACATTTCTGCGAAGAACATGGACGGATAAGCCCTTTTCCGTGTGCAATGTTATTCCAGCGGCAACAGCCAAAGGCGAAAGCAAAATAACCGAGCCTAAAACCGTGTTGCCACCGTTAACCCGGCTGGAAACCTTCGCCACCGCGTCTCGAATTATCCCGCCGACGCCTACTTCGCTTGGCTCCAGCTTTCCCTGACCGACAAGCACGCCTCGAAGGGCTGCTTCTCTGAAGAACTCGCCGACAACAACAGCGGAAGCCAAAAAATGCTCATACCGCGTGTCGCTGAAATCAGCTGTTCGATGAACGTTCCCCGGCTTGGGATAGGCGCTGACTTCCAAGAGCATGGCTAACTGTAGGCACTCAGAAACATGTTCAGCAACGCTGTTTGCAGCCATACCGTGTTTAGCTCCCCGTTTCAGCCGTTATATTTCTAATGAACAGTAAGTTTTATTAACGTTGTGTAATCAATTACACTGCAAACTACCAAACTACACAAGGAAGGCGAAACATCGTGCCTACCCTCACGTCAAAAGACGTAGCCTTAATGGCGGTGTTTGCAGCCCTATCAGTAATCGTAATCAAAGTGTTCCCCGGAGTCCCCATATACGGAGTGCCCAACGCACAAATAAAACTTGACGTAGCACTAGCACCAATATATGGGATAATAATAGGGCCATACCTCGGATTTCTATCCGGCCTTTTCGGAGGCCTCGTGCTGGCTAACCGCATCGACACTGTTCTAACATCCTTTTGCACCGGAATCTCAGCTTTCGTTGCTGGAATGTTAACGCGGAAAAGAGGTGGTTCAACCAGTCTTGTGCCGGGATGGGTTCCCGCAGCGGCAGTAATAGGCTTGCTGTTGTTAGGGTGGTATTCCACTCCGGTAGGACGTGAAATACCCTATTATCCAATACTTCACATCGCCGGTTTCTTAATAATCATCGTTGGAAGGGGGCGAATAGCGAAACTCTTCCAAGAAGGCTTAGAAGAAGCCAAGCAGATTCGATGGATTCCCAGCGCGCCTTTTCTCTTGCTGGGCATCATCGTGGTAATTCTGGCGTACATCCTCCCTAAGCCCTATCTGAGTCAGTTTCAATTTTTGTCTTTCCTTTCCATTCCGCTGTATTTTGTCGGCGGGGTCATCATACTTTACGGGTTACTGGGTCCACAGATAAAAGGAAAGCTCGTGTACACGATGATACTAGCAACTTACTGCGGAATAATCGCTGACCACATGCTCGGAAACCTCATTTACCTCAACCTTTACGGTCTTCCTCCACAAATTTTCATGGAATACTTGCCAGCATCCGTCGTCGAAAGATTCACCTTCACCGCTATAGCTACCATCATAGGAATCGGGCTACTCCTCACCCTTCGAAGGGCGGGAATGCTTCGAAAGCGATAAGCTATAACCCTGTATTTCCCATTCTTTTCTAAAGAGGAGCAAATCCGACATGAAAGCCGTCAGAGTCCGAGAAGGTGATATCGTCCAATCAGTCGACGGCGTTTTCTTTGATGTTAAAGGCCTGGTGCATCCGCCGAGCCGCATCGTAGCTTTCATTCGTTTCTTTCCAGATGTTTCTGGCGATAGAAGTCTAGGCGGAACCCGCTATAGTAAGGTTTATTCTTTGGACAAAAGGTTTCGTCTGCTCGAGGAAAAGTTTCCGCAATACATTTTCTACGACCCTGTTTTTGACGAAACTTTATGCGGTGTTCCTATCCATCAAGTGAAGAGGGTTTTCCGTCCCGTTGAAGGTTTAGCGTGTCTTCGGGGTAAAAAAGTTTTAGACAAGCTGGAGTCGAAGGCTGTGGAGTTTGCTGAAACAGTTAAAGAGGCAGCTAGTATTCCGTGGCGTAGCGTTGGCGTGTCCGGCTCTGTTCTGATAGGTCTTCATAGAGTTTCTTCTGATATTGACCTTTTGGTTTACGGTAGCGAGAACTGTCTTAAAGTGTATGAGGCGTTGAAGGCGTTGATGGCTGACGCTGATGTTCCTGTTAAGCCCTACGGCATCGAAGGTTTGAGGCGGCTTTACCGTTTCCGTTCGAAGGATACTCGTGTAAGCTTCGAAGCTTTTGTTCGAACAGAAAAACGCAAGGTTTTTCAAGGAATGTTTAGGGGAACCGACTTTTACGTTCGGTTTGTGAAGGGCTGGAACGAGGTGGACACGCGTTACGGCGCAGTTCGCTACAAGAAAGTTGGCTACGCAACGGTAAAGGCAAGAGTAGTTGACGATTCTGAAGCGTTGTTTACCCCCTGCACCTACAAGATAAGCCAAGTTGAAACGGTTGAGGGAACAAGGGTTGAACCCCTACTTGAAATTGCTTCCTTTCGCGGAAGATTCTGCGAACAAGCCCGAAAAGGCGAAACAGTAATCGCAAGGGGTAAAATTGAACGGGTGATTACGAGCGAAAAGGAGTATTACCGTTTGTTGCTCGGCGGAAGCCCCGACTCCTACATGATTCTCTGCTAGAGGGTTATTCCAAAAGCTTCAGCGAACTTTTGTATACGCGTGAACTCCCGTAGAAATTCTCTTCCCTTATCCGTGAGCTTATACAAGGTTTTGTCTTCGGTTTTCTCTTCTTCAACGAGCCCAACTTCGATTAGGTAGCTGAGATGCCGCATCAAACGGTCATGAGAAAGATTTGCCCCATACAAGATTCTTGTTGGACCAGTTTTTCCTCCAGCCCGCATGATAGTAGCTAGGATGTCCACGTATATTCGAGCCTTTGAACGATACTCTTTCGGGCTCATCCGCTCTTACTCACCCTCGCCAACATTGCTAAAAGCGAAAGAAACCCAATCATCTGCAACGTCTGACCGAGCAGAAGTAGAAGCTCGTTCACTATCATGAAGAGAAAGCACAAGTGGCTGAGAAGCATGAGGCTGAAGCCTAGGAAAACGAGGAATGAATCCAAGTTCTTCTTTAGAAGAAGGTTTATGAGCGTCTGGGCTGAAACGTAGCCGAGTAAAACAAGCGCGATCAGCTCTAGGTAGGGGTTGAAGAAGGAAAGGTATAGCAAGGGGAAGGCTGCGCCTATAAGCGATGTTTTCTCTACGGCTTTGGTCTGAAGAGCGTAAGCCAAAACGAAGAGCGAATAGGCGAAAAGCTGAGTTAACATGAAAACGAGTCCAGCGAAACCTATAGTGTTCCTTAAAGCTTGGCTTGGAACATCTGCCACCCGCAACGCAATGATGTAGAAGCTGGTTACAACCCGCAGTGCGAGGCTTATGCCCAAAACCGTGAAGCCCGAATGAAGCAGAAACAAGCCCTTCGAAGAATAAGTCTTGTAGGCTTTAAACGCGTAGTACCCAATCATAAAGCTGACAACGCTGCTCACCAGCTCCATCAACAGTACGAGACCAATCACCGAACTCAAAGCCTCCACGCAATAAAATAGGCGCTGTGCCTTTTTGAGTTTATGCACGAATCATACACATTAAACTGCACCGCCGAAGGGAAACTGTTATTCAAGACTTCCAGCTAGTAGGCTATCTATGGAAAAAACATCGTTCGAACTCGCACCGGTTCCCCCGTATAACT
Source organism: Candidatus Bathyarchaeota archaeon (assembly GCA_003661945.1). Lineage (GTDB taxonomy): Archaea > Thermoproteota > Bathyarchaeia > Bathyarchaeales > UBA233 > UBA233. The sequence continues at coordinate 5,147 of QMXC01000027.1, forward strand.
TCCATCTACAGTGGAAGTTCTTTCATTCTCCTAGAGAGCCTCAGCCTGAAATCTACTGCAACGGCTTATGGAAACGAGCCTTTAAGCTCGGAAACACGCTGCTCCCTGTGACAGTCGCTTCTACTGGAACCGTGGAAAAACCAAAATTGACGGTTACAGCTTTCTCCCAGCTCAGCGCAGAACAGAAGAAAGCACTCGCGGATAAAATCACGGATATTTTCAGATTAAAGGAAAACCTAAGTGAAGTGTATGCTTTCATGGAAAAATACGAGACTCTTCGAAGAATAAAAAGGGAACTTTACGGTTTGAAGCCTCCGGGAATCGGAGCGACCATTTTTGAAGGAATCGTTAGGGTGATACTTCAGCAGCAGATTTCGCTAAAAGTTGCCTACGTCATCACGGGAGCACTCGTTAAGAAGTTCGGCGAAAAAGTTCAAATCAACGGCGAAACGTTTTACGATTTTCCCCCGCCGCAGAAGTTGGCGAAGGCGGACGAAAACGAGCTGAGAAAGTGCAAGCTGTCACGTCAAAAGGCTAGATACGTCAAAGAGTTCGCCTCGGCGGTTGCCCAAGGATACGACCTGGAAAAGCTAAAGGAAATGAGCAACGAGGACGTGATTGAAGAGTTGACGAAGTTCAACGGCGTGGGCATATGGACCGCTGAACTGGTTCTAATAGCCGTGCTGGGAAGGATGGAGGTGTGTGTTCCCAACGACCTTGGAGCGAGAAAAGCGGTTTCGCATTTCTATTTCGGCGGGAGACTTCAACCCGGCGACGTGGTTAGAAGATTCATGGAAAGATGGGGAAAATTCAAAGGCTGGGTAATCTATTATTTGCTTTGCGCCTACAATCTTGAACTGCTCAAGGATGAGACGAAGCCGTTTTGAATAAATGTTTATTTATAAGCTGTGATTGTAGCTTTACGACAGAAACCTTCCTAGAACGTGTGAAAAATTGGTCAAACGCACTTCGCTTGAGCTGTTTCGCCTGAAAAAGACATTGGACGCTCTGGCGCGGAAAGAGGGGCGTGGAACAGAGCTTATCTCGCTTTATGTTCCGCCCGGACGCCAAGTAAGCGAAGTAGTCAACATGCTAAAGCAGGAGTATGGAACAGCGTCTAACATCAAGTCAACCACAACGCGGAAAAACGTTCAAGACGCAATAGTGAAGGTGCAGCAACGCCTCAAACTTTTCCGGCAAATCCCCGAAAACGGACTGGTAATATTTTGCGGAGCCGTGCCTCAAAACGGTCCGGGAAGCGAGAGGATAGAAACCTACGTGATTGTTCCGCCGGAGCCCATCAAAGTCTACCTTTACCGCTGCGACTCGAGGTTTCACATCGAACCTTTACTTGAACTCCTAAGGGAACGGGAAGCCTACGGCATAATACTCATAGACGCTTCGGAAGCCACGTTTGCTTTGCTTAAAGGCAGAAGGCTCGAGATACTGCAAAGAATAACCTCTGGAGTTCCCGGCAAACACCGAGCCGGCGGACAATCAGCGAGAAGATTCGAAAGACTCCGGGAAATGCGGCTCAACGAGTATTACCGCCGTGTGGGACAACACGCAAACGAGCTTTTCTTGGAAATGCCTGACTTGAAAGGCATAATAATCGGCGGACCCGGACCTACAAAGCAGGAGTTCGAGAAAGGAGACTACCTAAATTATCAGCTTAAACAGAAAATTCTGGAAGTAGTCGACACCGCTTACGTAGACGAACAAGGCGTGAAGGAAATAGTTGAGAAGGCTCCGGAGATAATGCGTCGAGTCCGATACGTGGAAGAAAAAGAGGCGATGCAAGAGTTTCTCTACCACATCGGGCATGACACGGGGCTAGCTACCTACGGTGAAGAAGAAGTGAAAAAAGCCTTAGAGCTAGGCGCCGTAAAAACGCTGCTACTGTCTGAAGGATTAGACATAACCCGCGTAACAGTGAAATGCAGCGCCTGCGGCTTCCAAGAGGAAAAAACTATGCGAAGCAACGAGCTTCTCAGCTTCGAGGCAAGTTTATCTGGAAAACCCTGCCCAAAATGCAAAGCGCCTTCACTTCAAATCGTTGAAACCCGAGACTTGATAGAAGACTACGCAGAGCTAGCTGAAGCCGCCAACGCCGAGGTAGAAATGATTTCCACAGAAACCGAGGAAGGACAGATGCTGAAGAAAAGCTTCGGCGGAATAGCCGCAATCCTAAGGTTCAAACTTCAAAATCAATCGTAGGTTCCAGCTTAATATTCGATTTTGAATCTTATTTCCTCATGTTCTTCGACGGGTTTTCCTTCGCCTTTCATGTTTAGTATTTCAAGTTTTTCCGCTTTGCACGTGCCAGCTATGTCCATTTCTCCTCGGCGTAGGCTTTCCACGTCTGCTTCGCTGTGGGCGTAAAGGGTCAGCCGCTTTATCGGCGTGTTTAATGGAAGCCTTTTTTCAGCTTTGTCTCTTCTAACGGCGTTTATAACCGCCACTATGAGGTCTCCGTCGTGTTCAGCCTTCTCGTCTATTCTTTCCTTGAGTGTTTTTGGCCACGGCGAAACATGTATGCTCGGGTGTTTCATGTATTCGCGGTAAAGCGTTTGATAGATTTCCTCTGTTATGTGTGGGCAGACCGGCGCTAACAGCTGCAATATGCGATAGAGCGTTGTGTAAAGCGTGTATTGCGCCGCTTGTCTTTTGTTTTCGCCGTATTTCTCGGGCTTGTAGAGTCTGTCTTTCACCGCTTCTATGTAGTCGTCGCAGAAAATGTGCCAAGTGAAGTTTCGAACCTCTTCCGTAGCGATGTTGAACTGGCATTTTTCCAAGGCATCCGTAACCTTCGCCGTGGTTTTCTCGAGTTTTGTTAGAAGCCACTTGTCTAGGAGCTGGAGTTCCACGTTTTCCGACGGTTCGAAGTCTTTCAGCTGGTTGCTAACGAAACGTGCGGCGTTCCAAAGTTTGGTAAGGAACCGCCAACCATACTGCACGTCTGGCCACCGAAACGGAATGTCCGAGCCCGTTGCACCGCCGGCTGCAGCCCACTGCCTCGTCGCATCCGCGCCGTACTTGTTGAAAACCTCTGGAGTAGCAATATAGTTTCCAAGAGATTTGCTCATCATTCTTCCGTCGAGCCCCAAAACCATGCCGTTGATGAGGCAGCTTTTGTAAGGCTTCTCGTTGAATAAAGCCAAGTGTCGAACCATGAGGTAGTAAGCCCACGTTCTGATTATGTCGACGCCTGAGGGATGCACATCAGCTGGAAACAGCCTACGCCAGTCCTCCCTATCGGGCCATCCAGCATGAACGGCACACGTGAGCGAGGAGTCGAACCACGTGTCCAAAACGTCTTTTTCCGGCTTGAACTCGGTGTTTCCGCATTTGGGGCATTTTTCGATTTTCGGCGGGGTAGTCCTCGGGTCGATGGGAACCCATTCCGGCTTTGCGAGTATGGTTTCTCCGCATTTGGTGCAGTACCAGATTGGTATGGGCGTTGCGAATAGGCGTTGGCGGGAGATTACCCAGTCCCAGTCTAAGGATTTCGCCCAGTCTATGAGGCGGTGTTTCATGTAGTCAGGATACCATTTCACTTCGAGCGCGTTCTTTTCAACCTGGTCGGTTAGTATCCGCGTCTTCATGAACCATTGTTCCCTTTCAAGGATTTCAATGGGGGTTTTGCATCTCCAGCAGACACCTACTTCTTGGTCTAACGGCTCGGTTTTTTCCAGCAACCCCTCTTTTTCTAGGTCGCTGAGTATGGCTTTTCTCGCCTCTTCTACTGTGAGCCCGGCGTATTTTCCAGCTTCCGCAGTCATTTTTCCCTTCTCATCGATGCACATTATTACTGGAAGCCCGTGTTTCCTCACGGTTTTGACGTCTGCTTTGTCGCCGTAGGTGCATATCATTACCACTCCGGTTCCAAATGACGGTTCAACCATTTCGTCCGTTATTATTTCAACCGTTCTGTTCGTGGTTGGCACACGGATTTTTTTGCCTACGTATTTTTGGTATCTTTCGTCGTGGGGGTTTACTGCCACGGTTACGCAGGCGGGTATAAGCTCGGGGCGGGAGGTCGCTATCGTTAGGTAGCCGCCTTCCTCCAGCGGGAACCGTATGTAGCTCAACGTGGATTTTCGTTCCTCATACTCTACTTCGGCGTCAGCTATGGCTGTTTCACAGCGGGGACACCAGTTTATCGGGTGGGTTCCACGGTAGATGAAGCCTTTCTCGTAGAGGATTATGAAGGAAAGCTGGACGCGTCTCCAGTAGTCGGGGTCCATGGTGCGGTATTCGGTTGTCCAGTCGATGGAGCATCCTAGGCGTTTGATGGCTTCTTTCATTATCGCTATGTATTTTTCGACGAGTTTCATGCACATTTTTCGGAACTCGTCGGGGGGCACGTCGGTCTTTTTAACTCCGTATCTTTTTTCGGCTTCCACTTCGGTTGGGAGCCCGTGGCAGTCCCATCCTTGAGGGAAATGGACGTTGTAGCCTTGCATCCGCTTGTAGCGTGCGAGTATGTCGAAGTATGTCCAGTTCAACACGTTTCCCATGTGAA
>QMXC01000028.1 GCA_003661945.1 Candidatus Bathyarchaeota archaeon
AAAAACTTCGGGAAAAAGGAGCGGAAATTCTCTTCTCCACATACTTCGAAGGCTTGGAATACGTGAAAAAGACGGATTTCCCCTTTGTAGAAGCCCCAGCGTTCGGGGTCAAAGTCAAACCGGACGGAACAATAGACCTTAAACAGACAGCCATCAACCCCGGACCCTTCATAGCCTCTTTCATGATACTCGAACAGATAAGGGCTGAAATCAAAGCTCTTCAACGTTTCAGCCCCAACGTCGCTGTTTCAGACTCCCGCGCCTCCACGTTAATCGCGGCGAAAATCCTCGGGATACCCACAGTTTGCATTTTAAACCAGTTCCAAGTGATTATTCCACGGAAAAAAAGGTTTTTGAGACTTTCAAAGCTAGCGGACGCTGCTGTTTTGGCGCTGATCGGTAAAATCTGGACAAGTTCAAACCGTATTTTGATTCCGGATTTTCCCCAGCCTTACACCATATCAACCGGAAACCTTCGCATTCCAAAGGCTTACCAGAAACGCGTTCAACTAATCGGACCAATTCTACCAGTCCAGCCAGAGGAACTCCCGGAGAAAAAGGCGTTACGGAGAAAACTTGGCTTAGACTTGGAGAAACCGTTAATTTTCGCTCCTATCAGCGGACCAGTGAAGGAACGTGCCTACCTTTTAAAGGCGTTGATGAAGATTTTCTCGGATTTTCCTGAGGAATATCAGGTTGTTATGTCGATGGGTTATCCGAGTTCCGCAGCAACTCCTATCAGACGTGGAAACTTCATTCTTTACCGCTGGGTCCCTAACCGTTTTGAATACCTCAAAGCATGCGATTTGGTTATTAGCAGAGCTGGACACGGCACGCTTACGCATTCCATTTGCTACGGCAAACCCATAATCGTGGTGCCGACGCCGAGCCACACGGAACAATTAAACAACGCTCGAAAAGTTGTAAAACTCGGAGTAGCTCGAATGGTTGAACAGGAAATCCTAAGCAAAGACGTTCTTCTTTACAATATTGAACGAGTATTGAATGATGAAAAAATTACGGAAAAAGCAAAGCTTCTTCAAGAAAAGGTTTCAAAATACAACGGGTTAGAAGCCGCAGCGGAAGCTGTTCTCGAAATGGCGTAGAAACAGCTCTAGACGTGCATGTTTTTTATAAGACGAACGCCTAAACTTAAACCATGTTCCTTCCCAAGAAAATTCTCGAAGAAAAGCTGCTAGCGTTTCTCAAAGAAGACTTGGGGTTAGGCGACGTAACCACCAACACGATTGTAGCTCCTGGCGTAAAGGTTGAAGCTGCAGTAGTAGCAAAGGAAGCTGGTGTCGCCGCCGGAATGGAAGAGGCGCTTATTCTTCTGGAAAGTTTGAATTTAAAAGCTAAAGCGAAGATTTCAGACGGAGAAGAATTCCGCAGAGGCTCCGTGCTGCTGGAAATAGCTGGAGACGCCCGAACAATCTTGTCCACGGAGCGGGTTCTACTCAACGTTCTTTCCAGAATGAGCGGAATAGCAACGCAAACAAGGAAGCTTGTCGAGAAACTCAGAGACGCGAATTTCAGAACAGTTGTTGCTTCAACCCGGAAAACAGCTCCGGGACTCGCCTATTTCGACAAAAAAGCAGTGAAAATCGGAGGTGGGGATACTCACCGGTTGCATTTAGATAGTATGGTGCTGATAAAGGACAACCATATAGCAGTAATAGGAAGCGTAGCAGAAGCCGTTAAGAAAGCGCGGGAAACCGTTTCCTTTTCACAAAAAATCGAAGTAGAAGTATCCAGCGTAGAAGAAGCTGTTGAGGCAGCCGAAGCTGGAGCAGACATCATAATGCTCGACAACTTCTCTCCAGCCCAAGCCAAAAAGGCGATAAAAGCCTTGGAAAAGAGAAAGCTGAGGAAAAAGGTTCTGGTCGAGGCGAGCGGCGGAATAAATGAAGATAACATTCTCAAATATGCTTCAGCGGGAGTAGACATCGTTAGCATAGGCGCATTAACCCACAGTTCGAGAAGCTTGGACATGAGCCTCGAGGTAACAGATGCTGCAAAAATCTTTTCTGCACAAAAACGCACCTAAATGTGAGAAGGGAACCAGGTTGACGGAAGAAAACGGAAACGCTGTCTCCCCTATCGCGGCTATACTAATCATCGTAGCTACGTTCTTTTTCACGCTTTTTGCCGGAGGCATTGTTCTATCCATGTTTGGATACGGTGCCAGCATAATCGGCGGAGAAATACTTCTGACGTTACTACCGCTCGCATACATGGTACAAAGAAGAGTTAACATTCCGAAATACGTGAAGATAGACGCGTCATCCAAGTCCATCATTTTGGGAATCGTCTTAGGGGTATGTGCGCTTTTTGCGAATGTTGTGGTTACAACTTCGCTGGTTTTGATTCTTGGGGAAAGTGAAGCAATTCAACAAACCAACAAACTAATTGTGGATATGAGCAGTTCCATGGAAGGGTTAGCCGCAGTGATTATTAGCTTGTCCCTCGCCGGAATATGCGAAGAATTCGTGTTTAGAGGTTTTCTACAGAATGCTATAAACAGCAGATACTCCTTTAAAACAGCGTTGATTGTCTCCTCGCTTGCGTTCGCGTTTTTCCATTTCGACCCGGAGGCTGTATATATGATATCAGCTTTCGCTATGGGACTGCTGTTAGGCTATATTTACCATCATTGGCGTTCCTACACGGTCGCCGCCGTTACTCACGCTTCCTTAAACCTTATAGCATTGGCTTTAACCCTGCTTATTCCGTAAACATTCAAAACACTTTACGAATAGAGAAAGAAGAGGAACAGAGCTACGAGAGGTTTTATGTAGGAGTTATTTTTAGAGCGCGGAAACCTCTGGCGCGTGGGTTCGGCGTTTCAACGATTTGTGCTTTCGAAAGAACGTTTTCCTTGTCTTCTGCTGAGCCGGATAGGTCGTGTTCTGCAGGTATGAGCGAATGAAGAACAGCGCGGTTTTCAGCTATTTTGAGGCTGCACTTGGAAGGAAGCCCAAGTAGTAGAGGTTTGCTTTCGTCTATGGCTTGTTTGGTTACGTACAAGACGGCGTAGGCTCCCGCGGTTAACTCGGCTATTCGAACCGGTATGCTTTCTTTGCCTATGGCTAAGACTTGAATCTCGTAGTTCCGCGTGATTTCCCCGGAGATTTTCCTTATTTTCGGCAGAATCTTCAAAAGGCTGCTCCGCGCTTTTCTAGAGATTTTCATCCCGGAAAACTGTATTGGCGAAAGAGTTTCCACCGAAGCCGCGCCCAGCGAAACATCTAGATGCACCACGTCAGCCCTATAGGTTTTCAAGAGGGCGCGGCATAGCTCGAGCTCGTGAACAATTACTTGATGTCCGTTTTCCACGTTCGCGAATACGGGTTCACCTATCTGCGCTGAAGCTTCACGGTAGGGCGGCTCTACGAGCACGGCTGCGGTAGCCACTATTTTTAGCGGTTCGAAACGTTCATTCAAAACTGCTGCTGCTGAATCTGCCGCGACAATTTTCATGGCAACCCCTAGGAGTATTCGCTTCAAGAACATTTAACGTTTAACTCAACGCATTACATTTTTCGAAGTTTTAGGCCAATTCCTAAAATGAACATTTCCGAGCTTTCAGCTCTGCTTGCCTTGGGCTTTATCAGCTTAACCTTTGAAAAACTGTTCTTTACGTTTCGTATGAAGTCGTCCAACATGTCGCCTTGGAACACCTTGACAAAGAAGCTTCCATCGGGTTTTAGGATTTTCTCAGCTAGAAGCAAAGCGTGGTTCGCAAGGTCTATTTGTCGCGCGTGGTCAACTTCCCACACTCCAGAAATGTTAGGCGAAGCGTCGCACAGCACGACGTCAGCTTGTCTAGGCAGCATACTGATTATTTTTTCAGCCAGCCCTTCCTCGGTTATGTCAGCCACTATTATCTGCACGTTTTCTTCAGGTAAAGGTTCAACGGGTTTCAAATCCACGCCTAACACAAAGCCCTTCGCACCCACAAGTTTCCGCGCGGCTTGAAGCCAGCCTCCAGGTGCGCAGCCTAGGTCTACTACTACGTCGCCTTTATGGATAAAACGGTATTTCCTAGCAGTTTGAAGAAGCTTGTAGGCAGCTCGGGAACGGTATTTTTCTTCTTTGGCTTTACGGTAGTAATAGTCCCGTTTTCTCTTCTGGAGCCAAGCTTTGGTCAAAACTAGCTGTCACCTATGGTTTCACCCTGCTCCATGGCGAGTTTCAAAAGCCATTCGGTAAGCCTTTCGCAGTCGTTGGGCGAAATCGTAGTCCACGAACCACACTTAACGTTTTCAGGACAGCCCATGCACGGGCAGTCAATGATGGAGTCAACCGTGGCGGGTTGCCGTTTAGGATAAAGCCTGTAGGTCCACCTTCCGTCGGAAAGCTCTTTCTCCCTACGAATCAAACCCTTATTCGCAAGCTTCAACGCTATACGCGAGCCTTCTCTGCTGCTGGCTCCGAGTTTACGCCAGAGCTCCGACTGTAAGACGCCCTTGGTTCCGTTGCTGAGTATGTACTGGAAAGCCTTGTATTCCAAATCGTTACGTTTAGGCATATTCATTCGTTCCCGTTTCGCTTTTCGCACCACATAGTATAATATAGCAATTTTCACAATAAAAATATGTATGTTAATCTCGAGAAAAAACAGTGTCTCGAGGACTAGAAATGAGACATGAAAATGTAAAAAACTACTGCCTAGGCATCGAGTCCACAGCCGACGACTTCAGCGTTGGAATAGCAACGTTCGAAGGAGAAATACTGGCAAACGTCATAAGCGCCTATGTGCCCGAAGCTGGGGGAATCCACCCTAGGGAAGCAGCTCAGCATCATTCCCAAGTAGCTGAGAAAGTCGTAGCCGAAGCATTCGAGAAAGCAGAAATAAGCCCCAAACAAATAGGCGTAATAGCTTTTTCGCAGGGTCCGGGTCTCGGTCCTTGTTTGAGAACCGGCGCCACCGTGGCTAGAGCTATAGCGACATATTTGAATGTTCCTCTAGTTGGAGTAAACCATTGTGTTGCGCATATAGAAATTGGGAAGCTTGCAACCCAGGCTCGAGACCCCGTTACGTTGTATGTTTCCGGAGGCAACACCATAGTTTCGGCTTTCGACGCTGGACGCTACCGCGTTTTCGGAGAAACCTTAGACATTGCTGTTGGAAACTGTTTAGACGTTTTCGCAAGAGAAGCTGGTTACCGGCAAAAGGAGGGGATGCCCTTCGGAGCTATAATCGAGAAACTCGCGGATAAAGGAAGACGCTATATTCCGCTTCCCTACTCGGTTAAGGGAATGGACATGTCATTCAGCGGGCTTCTCACAGCCGCCCTAAAACTGCTTCGGCAAGGAAAACATAGAATCGAAGACCTATGCTACAGCTTGCAAGAAACGGTTTTCTCCATGTTAACCGAGGTTACGGAACGCGCCTTAGCACATACGGAGAAGCCCGAAGTGCTCCTAACCGGAGGCGTCGCAGCAAACAAGCGTTTACAGTCCATGCTTCAATCCATAGCAGAAGAACACGGCGCAAGGTTCTGCGTCGTGCCGAAGCAGTACGCGTTAGACAACGGCGCAATGATAGCTTGGACAGGCGTCCTCGCCTATAAACACGGCTTAACAGTGCCCGTTGAAAAAAGCTTCGTGCGACTGAAATGGCGGCTAGAAGAGGTTGAGGTTCCATGGGTACAACAAACCTAGGCTCTGACAGAAACGACGCGGTTTTACTCAAGAAAGGCGCGGAGGCAAACCTCTATCTTCGGGAATGGTATGGAAGAAGAGTCGTGGTGAAAAAGCGAATCAGCAAAAAATATAGGCTTTCAGAACTTGACAAGCAAATTCGCACCTACAGAACAATCCATGAACCCCAACTTATACATAGAGCGAAAAAGGCGGGAGTGCCGACGCCTACAATTTTCCTAGTAGACGTTGGAAACGCCGAGATTTACATGGAATACGTGGAAGGAAAGCAGCTGAAAAAAGTTTTGAACAGCATGCCTGTTGAAACGCGTTGGGAAATCTGCGGTTGTATCGGTGAACTTGTAGGCAAGCTTCATAGAGACAACATTATACACGGCGATTTGACTACTTCGAACATGATTCTAACGCCGGAAGGCAGAATAGTGCTTGTTGACTTTGGGTTAGGCGAGTTTTCCCACGAGCTGGAAGCAAGAGGCGTGGACCTACACCTATTGAAAAGAGCTTTCGAAAGCGTCCACTTCGAATTTGCCGAAGAATGTTTCCGCAGAGTTATGGACAAATACGCGCAGATAGTCGGCTTTGAAGAAGCGGAAAAAGTTTTAGAAAAAGTAAGGGAAATAGAAAAGCGGGGAAGATACGTTTCGGAGAGAAGAAAAATTGATTAAAACCGTTTGGGGTGTAACCTTCTACGTTTCGGACCTAAACCGGGCGAAGGAATTCTACGAAAAAACGTTGGGCTTGGAAAAGAAGTACGAGTTCCCCAGCTACGTAGGCTTCGAATGCGGCGGAGTAGAAATAGGGCTTATTCCAAAACCCGACAAGAAGCAGTGCACCAACTATCCGCCGGACGTGGAGTTTCTTGTTGACAACGTAGAAGAATGTTATCGTAGGCTGAAAGCGAAAGGCGTAAAATTCGTTAAGGAACTCCACGACGAACCTTGGGGTGGGAAACAAGCTGTTTTCCTTGACCCCGATGGAAATAGGCTTGAAATCGTTCAGATAGACTGGGAGAAATACTTCACGGTTTCAGCCAGCGGTGCGGCAAAGACGAAGGGCTCCCGATGAAAACAAAAACCCGGTTAAAAAGGAAACTCGTCTTCTTCGCCACAGCAAACGTTCACAAATTTAATGAGGCAAGAAGGATACTCGCCGAGTTTGGAATAGCCACAGTTATGATAAACATAAAAGGCGTGGAAATACAAGACACGGACATAGAACGCATAGCCAAAACTTCAGCCTTAGACGCTGCTAAAAAATGCAGCTTACCCCTATTCGTTGAAGACGCTGGACTGTTCATTAAAGCCCTAAACGGGTTTCCGGGACCGTACTCAAGCTACGTCTACAAAACATTGGGAACACGCGGCATCTTGAAACTTATGGAAAACGTGGAAGACAGAGCAGCGGAGTTTCGTTCGGTAGTCGCTTACTATGAGCCAGAAGGAGGGATGCTTAAGACTTTTCAAGGGAAAGCTGAGGGAAAAATCGCAGAGGAGCCGCGTGGAACTTCGGGCTTCGGTTTTGACCCCATTTTTCAACCTGTCGAAGCGGAAGGTGGAAGGACTTTTGCTGAGATGTCTACTGAAGAGAAGAACCGTTATTCTCATCGGGCTCGAGCTTTACGCAGCTTCGCCGAATGGTTTCTTCACCGCGGGTAGTCAACGAAGGTTTTAAATAGGTCGTTCCACTCGCTCTTACAGAGTTTAGATAAAAGGGATAAGGGTTGCCGAAGAAAGAGAAAGGAAAGTCCCATTCAACTCGTCCAGTTACAAAACGTCCGCCTAGCTGGTGCAGATACCAGCCTGAAGAAGTTGAAGCCTTGGTGATAAAACTGGCTAGGGAAGGGCATCCTCCGAGCATGATAGGAACAATCCTACGGGACCAGTACGCTATTCCGCTCGTAAAGCCGATAACTGGAAAATCAGTAACTCAGATACTGAAAGAAGCGGGTTTAGCTCCATCTATTCCGGAAGACCTTGAAAACCTCATAATCAAAGCCACAAGGCTCTATGCACATCTGGAAAAGAACCGTAAAGACCTACATAATAAGCGGGCGCTTCAGCTAGTTGAAGCGAAAATCCACAAGCTTTCAAGATATTATAAACGTAAGGGAATTCTACCGGAAAACTGGAAATACAAGCCTAGAGTAGCATCGCTCGCTTAGGCGGGAAAACGGCGCAAAATGTCCCCAGCCTCAGAAAACTTCGAAGCCTTTTTGAAACGTGCCTCGGAAGCCGCGGATTTCATCAGAGAAAAAGCCGGGAAAGGCTGCTTTTTTAACGTGATTTCCCATTATGACGCAGACGGATTAGCAGCAGCTGGAATAATTGGAAAAGCCCTTTTTAGGTTAGGAGCAAAGTTTCGCATTCGAATAAAACACTGGGTTGATGAAAAACTCGTGAAGGAGATATTGGATGAAAAGCCGGAGCTAACGATTTTTACAGACTTAGGAAGCGGCTACCTAGACCTAATCGCAGAGAATCTCGCTGACCATCCAATGGCAATTTTGGACCACCATCAAATCGTTCAAGGCGAAAAACACGTAGAGGCAGAATTTATTCACGTGAACCCCCATCTCTTCGGCATAGATGGTTCCCGAGACATCAGCGGCTCCGGAGTAGCATATCTCGTGGCTAAGGCTTTAGACGAGGCGAACGTGGATTTGGCAGCCGTCGCAGTAGTAGGCGCGTTAGGCGACTTGCAGGACAAGTATGAAAAACGGAGACTCGGCGGCGTCAACGAGGTTATAGTGGAGGACGCTGTAAAAAGCGGCTGCCTAAAGGTTGAAACCGACCTTGTTTTCTTTGGAAGGGAAACCCGTCCCATCTACAAGGCATTGGCAAGCACCACCAACCCGTTCATTCCCGACCTAAGCGGAAACGAGAGTAACTGCGTGGCTTTCCTAACGAAGCTGGAGCCAGCGATAAAGCTTAAAGAAGGAGAAAAATGGCGGGCGCTACGCGACCTAACAGAAGAGGAAAAAAGAACACTGTTTAACGCGTTAGCGGACTTCCTCGTTTCCAAAGGGTTACACTATAAGGTTTCAAGCCTACGCGGACACGTTTACACACTGGTCAAGGAAGAAAACTGGACTCCGCTCAGAGATGGAAGAGAATTCGCAGTCCTACTTAACGCCACGGGAAGACTGGACAAGCCGAGCCTCGGAGTAGCACTCTGTATGGGCGACAGAGGAATAGCTTTTGAAGAAGCATTAAAGGTTTTGGAAGACTACAGACGTAGTTTGAGCACGTATCTGAGCCTAGCTTACGAGAAACCTGAAACCGTGGAGGAAAAGACAAACATCTACGTGGTTCACGGCGAAAACCGAATAAACGAAAACGTGATAGGCGCAGTCGCATCCATCCTATCCATGAACATGCCTAACCCGGAAAAGCCCATAATCGCCTACGCTTTTGTCGCAGAGGAAAACGTGGCTAAAATCTCCGCGAGAACAATCGATGAAGTTGTGATGAAGGGATTAAACCTAGGTGAAATCATGCAAACGGCTTCAGAAAAATTCGGCGGACGCGGCGGAGGACACGATATCGCCGCTGGAGCACAAGTTCCCATCGAAAACGTGGAGGAATTCCTAACGCTTGTGGATAAGCTCGTTGGAGAACAGTTGAGGAAAAATGATGCTGGAAGCAAAAATAACCCTTCGATACTCGGATGAAAAAACAGCTGAAGCCGTTGCGAAAGCAGTTTCTCCGGACAACATCGAAGCACCAAAAGGGCTCCATATACGCACATGGAGAGAAAACAGAACGGTTTTCACCGAAATCAGGCTCGGCGAAAACAAGCTTCTAACGTTTATTTCCACGATAGAAGACCTCCTACGCAGCGTTTCAGTCGCAGAAAAAACCCTTTCAGCACTAAAAAGCTTCAATAAAGCCACGCTTGCTAAGAGTCGAATGCGCTAGTTGTTTGGTGATTGGTAGATTCATAAACTTAAATAGTGCAGTTTCTTCTAAACTCTAAAGAAAACGAAAAAAGCTCCGAGCCA
>QMXC01000029.1 GCA_003661945.1 Candidatus Bathyarchaeota archaeon
ATGTAACGGTTTTTCCTGAGGCAGGTTCATCTTAGCAGTCATAATCATGTCAACAAGCACGTCAAAACGATATTGTTCCATAACTTGCGTTGGGCTTCCCAAAGCATAAATGTGAAACGGCAGTTCCCCCATCTGCCGAGCCGATTTCTGGACTAGGTCTAGGAACTCGCCTCCTTGAACAGGTCCAACCCACAGAACGTCGTCTCGGGTTTTGACAGTTGCCAGCTGCCGTGCCCTTTTTATGGTTTCGTTCACCGTGTATTCCGCGTGACTTCTCGAAACCTTCCATCCAGTTGGAACGTCTAGGATTGTAGCGATGTCCGTGTCTATTGCTTCTTGAAACTTCACTATCTGTTCTGGGCTGGTTTCGATTTCTCCATATTGGAGAATCTGATATGCGCCGGAGTCGGTCATGACTACTCCGTTAAAATCGAGCAACGCGTGAACGCCTTTGCTTTTAGCTTCGTCTTCCAGATGCTTCTTGATTATGTAAGCATTCGTAATTACCGCTTGAAAACCGAACTTTTCCCGCATTTCCCGCGGAGCCACAACCTGTGACAGCGGGTTTATCACGGGAAAAAGCAGAGGAGTCTCTAGAACTCCGCTTTTGGTTTTAAGCTTCCCGATTCTTCCAAGCAAGTCTCTATGTTTCACCGTGAACTCCATTGGTTTAAGCCTTCCCACTCCTCGTAGGAACGGTATCGTTATATTACGAGTTTCCTCTTAATTATTTACCCTTAAAGAGGCGCGCGGCTTATGGTTTGTACGATAAGATTCTACGAAACGCCTGAACTGAAGAATCCCGTGCTAATCGAGGGGCTTCCCGGAATAGGGTTCGTAGCTAACATCGCGGCTTTACACATGATTCAACAGCTAGGTGCAAAACGTTTCGCCGAAATACGCTCGTCAGCATTCCAAGACTTGGCTGTCATCACAAAAGAGGGGGAAACAAGATTTCCCGTAAACGAGCTCTACTACTATAAGGGGAAACGGGGCGAAAGAGACCTCATAATATGGTATGGAAACACCCAAGCCTTGACCACTTTTGGACAGTATGAGCTTTGTGGACGCGTTTTAGACGTTGCAAAAGAGCTCGGCGGAAACTTCGTGATAACTTTGGGTGGATATAAACGTGAAGAAATGGTTAAGACGCCTAGGCTCTACTGCGCAGCCTCGGATGAGGAGACAGTTCGGGAAGCTTTAAACCTTGGCGCCGAAATAATGGTGGGACAAATCTTCGGCGTGGCTGGGCTTCTCATAGGAATAGGCAAGTTCAAAGGCTTTAAAGGCTTCTCTCTGCTCGCGGAAACTCCGGGGTTTTATCCAGACGCCGCGGCAGCACGTCTAGCTCTGTCAGCTGTCTCCAAATATCTGAATCTGAAGCTTGATTTGTCGCGGCTAGACTTGGCTGTGGAAATGACGAAAAAGGTTCTTGGAGCCTTCGGCTTGTTAGAACCGCAGAAAACTGAGAAAGAGGAGAAGAAAGAGCCGCAGTTCCGATGGTTCATCTAAAACGTTAGGTTTTTCTTTCGCTTATGAACTGTTCGTAGACTTTTTGGACGCGTTCAGCGGCGGGTCCGGAGCCTTCCACCACGCCTTTTTCGGTTACCTTCACCTTGTCCATAACCCATATGAAACCCTTGTCCTCGTAGAGCTTCACCATAGTTGGAAACACTTTTTCGAGACGTTCAGCCAAAGCCCTTAGGTCGAAGGGTTTTTCAACGCTTAGTATTTGTGCGACGACGTTTCCGTTCAAGAATATTCGATGAATGTTCATTCCCGCCTCGTCTTTTGCTTCGGCTAGGCATAAGCTCATGTTATCCGGGTTTACGCCTACCAAAACTCCAGTGTAGGTTTTTCCATCGATAGTTTTCACGCTTATGGTCTTGTCTACCAATGCTGAAAGTTCACCGAAGAACTTCCTCTGAATAATCGACAAGATTCTACCTCCCTCTAACCTCTATTTTGAAATGGGGAATCAAGTATTTAGGATTTTAACTTCCTCTCTTCGAATTCCTGCTTTAAAAGCAGAACCGTGTCCGGTGGAACGTCCCGGTAGATGAGGGCGTTGGCGCCTATCCAGCAGTTGTTGCCTATTTTTACCCCGGGCATGAACGAGGCGTTTACTCCGGTTTCAACATGATCGCCGAAGACAACGCCGAGCTTTCGCCGCCCCGTGTCCACAACTTCACCCTTAACCCTCATCTTCACGGTTTTGCCGTCGAACCTTAGGTTCGCAATCACCGTTCCCGCGCCTAAATTGCATTTTTCACCTATTACGCTGTCACCCACATAGGACAAATGTCCCACATGTGTGCCGTCCATTATTATGCTGTTTTTGATTTCGCATGCGTTGCCTATACGCACGTTTCTGCCTAGGCTCGTGTAGGGACGGATAAAGCAGTTAGGTCCAACATCGCTTCCCGCACCTATGAATGCGGGTCCTTCAACGTATGCTCCAGCTCTTATTCGGGCGTTTTCTTCAACGTAGACCGGCCCGATTACTGTTGCTCCGTTTTCTATTTGTCCTTTCAGCCGAGGCTTTAAACGTTTGAGCATCCACTCGTTGGCTTCGAGCAAGTCCCACGGTCTACCTATGTCTATCCAGCTTTCCTTAGGCGCGGTTACGGCTAAAACGGTTTTTCCCTCGTTTATCATGAGCGAAAGCGAGTCGGTTATCTCGATTTCGCCTCTTTCTGAACGTTTGGTTTCGCGGATTTTTTCGAATATGGCCGTTGAAAACACGTATATTCCCGCGTTGGCAAGGTTGGTCGGCGCTTCTTCTGGCTTTGGCTTCTCAACAATTCTGGTCACCCGGTTGCCTTGAAGGGCTACTACGCCGTAGTGCTGCGGGTTTTCCACCGGGACAACGGTCATGGTAGCCGCGGGCTTTTCACGTAGGTGCGTTTCCACAGCAGCCTTTACGGCTTCGGCTTCAACGAGGAGGTCGCCGTATAGGAGGAGAAAATCTTCTTCAACGTGGGGCTCCGCTGCTCGCACCGCGTCCCCTGTTCCCTTTTCGCTGCCTTGTTCAACGTAGCTGATTTTTACGCCGAGCTTTTCGCCGTTTCCGAAAAAGCTCTTAATCATTTCAGCTTTGTATCGAACCACGATTAGGACTTCGTTTATTCCGGCCTTTTTTAAGTTTTCAATAAGATGTTGCAGTATGGGTTTTCCAGCTACGGGAAGCAAGTGTTTCGGACGTGTGAACGTTAACGGTTGGAGTCTAACTCCCTCTCCAGCCGCGAGGATGACTGCTTTCAACCAGATTTCATCTCCTTTTTAACCAGCTCCGCAACCGTGCGGGCAGCCTTCTTCATTATTTGTTTAGCTTCTTTTAACGAGTTCGCTTCCACCGTAACGCGTATGAGCGGCTCTGTGCCCGAAGCTCTGACTAGAAGCCACCCGTTTTCAAGCGTGAATCGAACCCCGTCGATTCTCAAAACTTCCTTCGGGTTTGGAAAAGCCTTGAGCAACATTTCAGCCGTTTTCTCCACCACCGCGTACTTTATCGAATCTGGACACGGGATTTTCTCTCTTAACAACGGAAATTCAGGCGCCTCAGCTACGAACTCGGAAAGCCGTTTTCCCTCTTCCTCTAAGGCTTTTAGGACTAAGGCAGATGATAGGATTCCGTCTGGACAATAATGGAACGCGGGGTGAATCCATGCGCCACATGGTTCTCCTCCGAAAACGGCTCCAAGCTTCTTCAACGTGGATGCTATGCTTACGTCTCCAACACGAGTTCGAACAACCTTCCCACCAGCAGCTTCAACCATTTTTTCCACACGCATAGAAGCCGCCACATGCGTAACTATGACAGCTGAACCACGCCTACGGGTTTGAAACGCAGCATAAGCGGCTAAAACACTGTCAAAACTTGTGAAGCTGCCTCGTTCGTCGACGAGCGCCATCCTATCTCCATCTCCGTCATAGGCTATTCCGACATCCGCGCCCACGCTTCGAACAACCCTACACAAGTCTTTCAAAGAATCCTCGTCTGGCTCGGGTTTCCTCCCGGGGAAAAACCCGTCGGGCTGAGCGTTCACCGTGTAAACGCGGCATCCCAGCCTTCGAAATATGCGCGGCGCCAGAAGCGATGTAGCGCCGTTTCCCGGGTCTAGGACCACCAGCCACTCACGTTTTAAGCGGACAGCGTCTTCCACCATCTCCACGTAGCGATAGGCTTCATCCGTTTCCACAGGCTTCTTTAGCTTATCCCATTCTGCCCTTTTGAACGCTTTTCTCCGTATCAGCCTTTCTATTAAGGTTTGTTGTTTCTCGTCGTAGGCTGTGGAGTCTCTATTGAAGATTTTTATCCCATTATACTGCGGCGGGTTATGCGAAGCGGTTATCATCACACCGGCTTTTGCCTTGAGGCTTTTTGTCAGATAAGCCAGAACCGGTGTAGGTTGCATTCCAAGCTTGTGGACGGAAGCCCCGGCGGCTAAAAGCCCGGCTGTTACGGCGTTTTCCAGCATGGGACTCGACGTTCTAGCGTCGTATGCAACCACGGTTTTTCCACCTTTGTTCTTCGTCGCCAACGCTAGGCCTATCTGAACCGCAAGGCTAGGGGTTAACTCCCGGTTTACTACGGCTCTAACGCCTGAAGTTCCGAAAAGCTTGGGCTGCACTTCCCTTTCGCCCTTCTACCATATCTTGCTGAAGGTTTTTGAACTTTTTGAGAGAAGAAATCCGCGTAACTCGGCTAATGTTGGATGAGCTGCTTCAAGGCTTGAAACGTAGTAGGCTGCAACAGCGTTAGCAAATGTCAACCTCGCTTCAGCTTTGAACCCTTGGGAATCCGCGTAGATGTTTCCAGCGTTCCATGCATCTCCAGCGCCAGTAGCCTGCTTTACCTCAACGTCAAAGGCGGGAACCACGAGGCTTCTGTTCTCGAAAATTGACATGGAAAAACGTGTCGTGTGCAGGTCTATGCGCGTGTCTAGATGTTCAGCCAGAATCTGGGCGCATTCCTTGGCTAAAGCCTCCGTTTTCAGCCTTTTCTTATGCTTAGCGACCTTTTCCGGCTCGAAATATGAAGCGTACCATATGGCTTCGTTTTCGTTTACGCTTAGAATGTCAACGAAATGTTTTAGCATGACTTTCTCCACGAGCTGTGGGATTTCAGCCTTGTTCGAGCTGGGGTCAGCTGTGTCAAGATAGGTTTTTCCCCGCCCCTTCGTTTTTACACGTTTGAAAATTTCTTCTGCAAGCTGAGTTCCGAAACGCCGTGTTCCAGCCCAGTTGAAAATGCACACGTAATCAGCTTCTTCTATGAGCCGAAAATCTTCGGGTGACAGGTCTTTCGGGCTGAAATCCGCGAGGGAGCCTAAATCTCGAAGCATAACGTTAACCTTTCCCTCTTCGGCGTGGAGTTCAATCGCCGTGGTTATTGACAAGCACTCCCGAATCTTCACGTGGGAAAGGTCTACGTCGAGCCCCTCTAGGAAGAGCTTTATCAGTGCGTATCCGAATTTATCCGTGCAGATTATAGGGTGAACCTTTACGCCTAGTTTCGCAAGGGCTGAAGCCGTATTGACAGCGTTTCCTCCACGAATCTCTTTTTGAGGAACACCATCTATGTTTCCGCCCTTTTGTTCAGCAATTCTCGCCATGTCGTTGATAAAGCTGTGTAAGTCTTTGGGATAGGTGACTATTCGGTCGAGGAAGAAGTCCGGCATAACAACAACGCTTGGCCTTTTAGGCGCCGCATTCTGCAGTTTTTGCACGAGCCGTTTGATGTCCGGTTGAACGGTTTTCGCTTGTATTTGCGTCATGGCATTTTCATCTCCCTTTCTTCAGAAATTGTTTTTCATATATTTCTCTAACCTTTTGGATGGTATCTGCCTCTTCCGGCGTTTTGTCCTCTCTTATTCGGCTTATCCGGGCGAACCGTAAGGCCATTCCACATTCGTATTTCGGGCTTTTCTGAATTTCGTTGTAGAGAACTTCAACCACGATTTTAGGTGTCACTATTACCCGTCTGTGCTCTTCTTTCACGGCTAGTTCTTTGAGACGTCGTGTCATCTCGATGATTTCCTCGTCCGTTAGCCCCTTGAAGGTTTTACCCACCACGAGGAAACGTCCAGTCTCGGCGTCTCTAGCCGCCAAGTAATAGTCCGAAAGCCAGTTGTGTCTTCTTCCGTAACCGTACTCCGCTGCAACTATTACGAGGTCTAAAGGCTCAAGCACAGGCTTAATTTTCAACCATTTCTTGCCGCGGATTCCCGGAGTATAGTCTCCGTCGAGCCTTTTAGCCATCAATCCCTCGTGTCCTTCATCTAGCGCCATCTTCAAAAATTGCTCAGCTGCCTGCGCGTCTCCGGTGACAAGCTGGTTAGCTAACGGGATTTCACCACTTGTTTCGCTTAGGATACGTCTTCTTTCGACGTACGGCTCATGGATGAGGCTCTGTCCGTTTAGGTATAGCACGTCGAAGAGGAAAAGCCTAACCGGAATTCGCCTCCGAGTTTCTTCTATGCCGCGGACACGTTTGAACCTCCGCATTAGATGTTGAAAAGCCATTGGTTTCCCATCAGCATCTACGGCTATGACTTCGCCTTCTAAAATGGCTTTTTCGGCTTTGACTTCTCTTTGCACAAGCTCAACTATTTCCGGAAGACTCTGAGTCACGTCTGTCAAGCGTCTGCTAAAAATCCTCACAGCGGCTCCATCCTTGTGGATTTGTATTCTCGCCCCGTCAAACTTGTATTCGAACGCTGTTTCACCGCCGTGTTCACGTAGGGCTTCCTCCACGTTTTCAGCTGTTTGAGCCATCATAAGCCTGACGGGACGAAAGACTCGGAAACCAACCTTGCTTAGGGCTTCCTTTCCCCCAGTTTTTAGAAGCGCAGCTACTTCGCCCACGTCGCCCAGCATCATACATGCCCTTTGAACATCCTCTAGCGGGACGTGGAAAGCTTTCGCAACGGCTAGTTCCATAAGCCCTTCATGGAAGCCCGTTCGCATTTCACCTATGAGAATCTTAACCAGATACTTGGCTTCTAAAGGCTCTGCGGCGCTAAGCAAGGCTTCAACGAGCCTTTCCCGCTTCTCCCGCGAGCCAGCTCCAGAAGCTTCAGCGATGCTCTCGAAGCTCCGCCTAACCTCCATGATAGTTAAAGGCTTTTCCAAAAGCGTTGCCTGCCTATACGGCTTGCTTGCTTCGAAAACCGCCTTGACAGCCGAACCTACATCACCGGTTTCGGAAAAGGCTTGGCTGAAAACCTTCCAGTTCGTTTTGGTTAAACGTCGAATAATCTTCGTTAGGGTGGTCCAGCCTACATCTAAAACTCGTGGGCTCCAACGTGGAAAAGGTCTTCCCAAAATCATGGACACCGCGGGTTCAACCTCGTCTGGGCTAAGTCTTTCAAGAAACGCCGTTACCACGCTAACCATTAGGTTACGCTTCGAGGTCTCCTCCAGTTTTTCACAGAGTTCCGCTAGTGCCATAAAAGGTATTTCCATAAATCTGACCAAGAACAAGAGACAACTGGAAAAGTAAAAGTTTTTCCAGTTTATTTCATTTCTGCGGTTCACGCGTTAAACCTAAATAAAAAAAGATATAAATCACGGTACTTCAGTTGATTTGCAAGTTAAGGAGAAACGCTGAAAGTGCCAGAATGGGGATATTCAGTAATCGAGTTAGATCCGGAAAGAACCGTGAAGGCGAGCGGTCGAGAGCTTAGGATATCCCATAAATCAGCCAGAGAAATATGTAAAACTATTAAAGGCATGAAACTTGAACAAGCCAAACGTTTTCTACGCGACGTCATAGAGAAGAAGCAACCCGTCCCGTTTAGGCGTTTCAAGAAGAAACAGCCGCACAGACACGGGGTGCAAAAGGCTTCTGCTGCGAAGTATCCCGTCAAGGCAGCAAAATACATCCTCAAGGTTTTGCAAAACGCTGAGGCGAACGCTGAATTCAAAGGACTGGACACGGAGAACATGCGGATAATTCACGCTTCTGCTTATCCGGGAATGAAAATAAAACGGTTCATGCCTAGAGCTTTTGGAAGAGCTTCCCCAAGGTTTGAAACGTTGACGCATGTGGAAATCGCCCTGCAAGAGACGGCTGCGCCGGCGGAGGAAGCCTAAAATGTCGGTTACGAAACATTTTATCGAAGAATCCGTGAAAAAGGCTCAGATTGATGAGTTTCTTCAGAGGGTTCTTGACAGAGCCGGGTACGGCGGTGTGGACATAACGAAGACGCCGTTGGGCACGCATATTGTTATTTACGCTATGCGCCCGGGGCTCGTTATAGGACGCGGTGGGGAAACCATACGGGAACTCGCCAAAACCCTCGAAGAAAAATTCAACCTTCCTAATCCTCAGATTTCTGTTTCTGAAATAGAAATTCCCGAGCTTAACGCTCATATAGTGGCTTCCCGTATAGCTGCGGCTCTACGAAGAGGCGTGCACTACCGTAGAGCCGGGTTTTGGGCTTTAAACCAGATAATGGAAGCTGGAGCCTTGGGCGCTGAAATAGTGATAAGCGGAAAACTTAGAACCGAACGCGCCCGATATGAAAAGTTCCGAGCTGGGTATCTCCCGAAAAGCGGAGACCCGCCTATGCGGTATATGCGCAAAGCCGAAGTTCACGTTCAACTCAAACCAGGCATCTACGGAGTAAAAGTAAGAATCATGCCGCCCGACGCCAAGTTTCCAGACAAACTCGAAATAGCCGAGGCTCTTCCAGAAGAACTCGCGGAAACAGCTGAAGCCGAAACCGGAGAAGCCAAAAAAGCTGAAGTCGAAGCTGAACCCATAACTGAACAGGCAAAAGAGGAAGCTGAAGAAAAACCCCCGGTCGAAGCAGAGTATAAGGCTGAGGCAGAAGTCAAAACACTCGAAGGTGAAAAGGAAACCGGAGAAGCAAGCGAAGAGACGGAAAAACTGGTTGAAGCTGAAGCTGAAAAGCCGGAGGAAAAGGAGGAAACCAAGTAATGCCAATTCTCAGAACAAAGGATATTCGAGAAATGTCTCCCAAAGAGCGGAGAAAAAAGCTGCAGGAGCTTCGAACAGAGCTTATGCGGTTGAAAACTATGGTTAAGGCTGGAGGCGCCGTTGAGAATCCTGCTAGAATAAGGGAAATCCGAAAGGCAATCGCTCGCATACTAACGATTGAACATGAGGAGAGGCTCAAAGCGAGGGAAGAGGCGGAATAGAATGAAGGTGACTCCTGCGGTGATAAAAGAAGAGTTCATCGGGCTTGAAGCAAAGGTAGCGAAGAGCCGAAACCCGTCCCTTGAAGGAATTTCGGGAACCGTAATCGATGAAACCCGAAACACGTTCACGATACTTCACGAAGGGAAAAGAAAGAAAATAATAAAGGACATAGCCGTTTTTCACTTTAGCTTTCCCGACGGAACAGTTGTGGAAATCGATGGGAAACTTCTGGTTGGACGCCCGGAAGACCGTTTAAAGAAACGTGTGAGGAGGTTATGGTAGGATGTCGCTTGTGCTGAAAAAGCCGCGGAAAACCTGTAACGACCGAAACTGTCCCTTCCACGGTGAGCTTCCAGTTCGAGGACGCGTCCTAGAAGGCGTGGTTGTAAGCGCCAAAATGGATAAAACCGTAATCGTTCAACGCGACTACCTCCATTATGTTCCTAAATATAAGCGGTATGAACGACGTAGAAGCCGAATTCCG
>QMXC01000030.1 GCA_003661945.1 Candidatus Bathyarchaeota archaeon
CATATGGCTAAGGCTGAGCAAAAAATCGTTTGAAAAAGGACTGAACACGTTCAAGTATATCGGAAAAGTTCTAATCCGGCTGTTCAAAAGCGAGTTGCCAATAATCGAGAAAATGCAGGTAACATTCATAACGGACCCGGAGAAAATCAAGGAAATTTATCAAGAAGCCATGAGGATTTACGAAGAACGCGACGCTAGGGCTAGAGGGCTCAAGGACGAGGAAGTGGACATGTTCTACGGCTGCACCTTGTGTCAATCCTTCGCCCCTTCACATGTCTGCGTAATTACCCCTCAGCGTTACTCAAACTGCGGTGCAATAAGCTGGTTTGACGCGCGAGCAGCTGCAAGAGTCGACCCGAAAGGCCCGCTCTTCCCAATCGAGAAAGGAGAATGCCTCGACCCCGTCAAGGGCGAATTTTCAGGCGCAAACGAAGCTGTGAAGAAGAAGTCTTTAGGCGAAGTCACAAGAGTCTGGCTTTACACGGCTTTCGGATATCCTCACACCTCTTGCGGCTGTTTCGAAGGCGTCGCCTTTTACATTCCAGAAGTCGACGGCTTCGGAATAGTTCACAGAGGTTTCCGCGACGTAACGGTTAACGGTCTTCCGTTTTCAACTCTCGCAGATTCAACAGCTGGAGGACGTCAAGTCGACGGTTTCCACGGAATCTCGATAGAGTATATGCGTTCACCGAAGTTCTTACAAGCCGACGGCGGATACAAACGGGTTGTTTGGATGCCTAAAGAAGTCAAGGAGCGAGTTAAAGATTTCATTCCGAAAGAACTCGTGGACAAAATAGCAACCGAGGAAGACGCAAAAACAATAGAGGAACTGAAAGCGTTCCTCAAAGAGAAGGGGCATCCAGTTGTTGAAAGATGGAAAGAAGAAGCGCCCCTCGTGCCCGTTGAGGAAGAAGCAGTAGCCGCAGAAGAACTTGCAGAATTCCCCGTTGCCACGGTTGCGGAGCTACCTATAACCGCTGGCGGATACCGAATAATCCTCAAAGACGCCAAAATCACCGCTAAAAAAGTCATCGTTATACCTGAAAAACCAAAGAAAAGACAATCTGAAAGGTGAAAACCATGTCCGGTGAAAAAGAGAAAGAAAACAAAAAAGACGATATAATCCTGAAACTTGGTCCACGCCTGCTTGAGTTCCTCGCCAATCTCCAACAAGTCGAACTTGAAGATTTCGAAATGGAAGTCGAAGAGCTGGAAATCCGAATAGCCCCTACGGCGATAGCTGCTCCGCCGAAAGGGACTGCTCCACCCGTCGCTGTGCCTGCAAAAGTGAAACCAACAAGGATTCTTGAGGAAGACTTCGTTCCTCCGATTGAGGAGTATCCCGGCAAGGTTAGAGAAGTAGTTCTTGGAGCTACCAAAAGCGAAGGTGGATCAAGGGGCAAAACTTTCACCATTGGAGGAGCAGACACCCCTTCCTTCTACATTTTCGAAAAACCACCGGTTCATCCTCCGGTGGTATCCATAGATACTTTCGATATTAAGGTGCCTCTGCCTAAAGCCATACGCATGCACGTTCAAGAAGTGATGGAGGACCCTGCTGAATGGGCGAAGATGGCTGTTAACAAGTTTGGCGCTGACATAGTTACCATACATCTGTTGAGCACCGACCCCTTGATAAAGGATGCTTCTCCAAGCGAAGCTGCGAAAACCGTTGAGGAAGTTCTACAAGCGGTTGACGTTCCGATAATCGTTGGAAGCTGCGGAGACCCGAGGAAAGACGCCAAGGTGTTTGAAAAGGTAGCTGAGGTTGCTCACGGCGAAAGAGTTATGCTGAGTTCACTCACCCTCGAAATGGCGGAAGCAGGAACCCTCGCCGGACCGGCGAAGGCAGCTAAAGAACATGGACACGTGGTCCTAGCTTTCACGGCGATGGAACTTAATAACGCTAAGGAACTGAACAGACGGCTCTACGAGTATCTTCCACCCGAGAGCATAGTTATGGACCTCACAACAGCCGCGTTGGGATACGGACTTGAATACTCATTCACCATTCACGAAAGGGCGAGGCTCGCTGCATTAGCCGGAGACCCCGAGCTTCAGCATCCGGTGCTTTCAGGCTCAACAAACGCTTGGGCTGCTAGGGAAGCGTGGATGAAGCTGGGACCGGAATTTGAGCCTAGAGAGCTGAGAGGTCCACTGTGGGAGACGATAACGGCAATTTCGCTGTTGCTCGCTGGAGTTGATATTTTCATGATGATGCATCCAGCGGCTGTTAAAACGATGAAAGAGATAGTCAACAACCTCATGAATATGGGGAAAGCCAAACCCGAGAAGATAGCTGATTGGGTGACCGTGAAGATTTAGAAGAAGGGATGAAAATGACTGAAAGGGAACTCAAAAAGAGCATAAAAGAAATCAGCCCAATAGACGTTTACAAGCTTCTCCCGAGGACAAACTGTGGAGAATGCGGCTTTCCAAACTGCATGGCTTTCGCGACAAAACTTGTTAACGGCGAGGTCGCAATAGAAGACTGCAAACCCTTGTTGAAAGAGGAGAACAAACAAGCGTACTCGAAGCTTAAGGAGCTACTGGCACCCGCTGTGAAAACCGTAACAATCGGCGCTGGAGAAAGGCTTGTCAAGGTCGGCGGAAAATACGTCATGTACCGGCACGAATTCACCTATCACAACCCAACGCCTATAGCGGTAGACGTTACCGACGAAATGGACGATAAGGAACTCGAAGAAAGAATAAAGAAAATCGAAGGATTCAGCTACAACTACATCGGAAGAACCCTCAAGCTCGACATGGTCGCCGTAAGATCCGTGTCGAACGACCCCGACGCGTTTAAGTTAACCGTAGAAAAAGTCGCGAAAATGACCGACATGCCTCTGATTCTATGCTCTTTTAACCCATCAGTTATGGAAGCCGGCCTCGTTCAAGTTAAAGATAGGCGTCCGCTGATATACGCCGCAACTAAGGATAACTGGAAGGAGATGGCTGAACTCGCCCTCATGTATAATTGTCCTTTGGCGATATTTGCTCCGGGCGATTTGAAGCTTCTACGGTCCCTGTCGAGAACCCTACTTGAATACGGAGTTGAAGACCTGCTGCTCGACCCCGGGACGTTTTACGATGAGGGATTATCCGACACCATAAACAACTTCACAATGATAAGAAGATGCGCATGCAAGAAAGGCGACGAACTGCTAAGCTTTCCGCTGATAGGAACCCCAATCACCGTTTGGACAAGCGGAGAAATATCAAAAGAAATCATCCAATGGAAAGAAGCGATTTTAGCGTCTATGCTCATATCCCGATACGCTGATCTGCTCATAGTGCACAGCATAGACGGATGGGTTATCCTTCCACAAGTAATATGGAGATTCAACATTTACACGGACCCGCGGAAACCAGTCTCGGTGGAACCCGGGTTAAAAGTGTTCGGCAAACCAGACGAAAACTCGCCGGTGTTGCTTACTACAAACTATGCATTAACATACTTCACTGTTGAATCTGACATAAAATCCGCGAATCTGGACTGCTACTTGCTGGTTGTTGACACCGGAGGCATAAGCGTTGAAAGCTCAGTTGCGGGCAGATATCTAACAGCAGACACCATCGCAGACGCAGTAAAAGAGTACAAACTTGAAGAAAAAGTCAAGCACAGATACCTAATACTTCCGGGACTAGCTGCAAGGCTAAGCGGAGAAGCAGAAGACACAACCGGGTGGAGAATCCTAGTAGGACCGAAAGACTCTTCGGGTATAGCGAAGTTCCTAAGCGAGAAATGGCCTCCAAAAGAAGGTGAAGAATAGTTACCCTAATTGCAGTTTACCTTGTAAACTAGCAAAGACCGCAAACTATGGTTCATATGGAAAAGAAAATAAATAAAGTTGGTGGCGACCGAGAAACGGAGAAAAAAACAAGTAAGAAGAAAGAACGAGTAAGAATAATTTTTCATCCTCTGAACAAGGTTGTCGAAGTAGAGAAGGGAACGACTCTTCTTGAGGCTATTCGGCAAGCTGGAATACAGATCGAAGCTATATGCGGCGGGAAAGGACTGTGCGGGAAATGCAGGGCGATACTGCGTAAAGGCGAGGTTGAATACGTATCCGACGCGTATAAGAAGCATCTTTCTAGGCAGGAGATAAAAGAAGGCTACATTCTTTCATGCCAAACCCGTGTTTTAACCGACAGCGAATTCACGATACCTGTAGAAAGTCGAATCTACCGTCCAAAGATACTTCTAAGCGCAGAACTTAAAATCAAAAGGTTTCACCCTGCAGTCGGAAAGTATCTGGTGAAAGTCTCGTTGAACGAGTTTTTCATGCGGCCTTCTTTGAGACTTGAGGGGTACTCTGGGCCAAGGCCGAGGGTAAGCGACGAAATGTACAAGAAAATAGTTTCTATGGACAAGCCAGCTACCGCAACGGTAAGCTGGACAAACAAATACCCCGAAATAATCAGTGTTGAGCCGGGTGACAAGACGAAGTTTAACTACGGGCTTGCAATAGACCTTGGAACAACAACGGTCGTCGGGGTTCTCGTGGACCTGACTAATGGGGAAATCTTAGCTCGCGGTTCAACTTTGAATAAGCAGATAACCTACGGTGAAGAGCTGCTTACGAGAATTGCGTATGCAGGTAAACATCGGGAAGGGTTAAAACAGCTTCAATCAGCAGCGGTTGAAAGTATAAACGAGGTCGTCAACGGGTTGGCTTCAAGCGCTAACGTTGAAAAAGGCTGTATCACCGACGTGTGCGTGGGCGGAAACACCGTGATGAACCATCTGCTTGTTGGAAAAGACCCCGCCTACTTGGAAATGGCGAACATCGAAGTTTCGA
This sequence comes from Candidatus Bathyarchaeota archaeon, assembly GCA_003661945.1. Classification (GTDB taxonomy): domain Archaea; phylum Thermoproteota; class Bathyarchaeia; order Bathyarchaeales; family UBA233; genus UBA233. The sequence goes on from QMXC01000030.1 coordinate 4,809, forward strand.
GAGACCCGTTTGTCGTGAAAGCGAAAAAGTTAGGAATGGATGTAAACCCAGAGGCATACGTTTACTGTCTGCCAAATGTAAGCCGATTCCTAGGCGGAGACGCCGTAGGCGACGTTATAGCCTCAGGCATGCACACATCCAAAGAGCTCTCCCTACTCATCGACTTGGGAACCAACGGGGAGATAATATTCGGAAACGAGGATTGGCTCGCTTCAGCTTCATGCGCTTCGGGTCCAGCCTTTGAAGGCGCTGGAATAAAGTTTGGAATGCGGGCGATGATGGGAGCAATAGAACACGTAAAAGTGAACCCTAAAACCTACGAGGCCTCATACACCGTTATCGGCAACACTCCCCCAAGGGGTATCTGCGGCTCCGGAATCATAGACGCCGCAGCGGAAATGTTTTCCGCCGGAATACTGGACTTCGCTGGAAAACTCGTTAAGGGCAAAACCCCCCTTGTGAGGGAAGACCCCGACGGGCTCGAGTACGTCTTGGTTCCAGCTGAAAAAACAGCGATCGGGAGAGACATAGTGATAACCCAGCGGGACATCGACTATCTTATGGACTCAAAAGCCGCTGCTTGCGGAGCCATAGGCGTTTTGATGAAGAAGTACAAGCTTTCAATATACGACGTTAAACACGTCTACCTTGCGGGTGCCTTCGGGGCTTTCACTAACTTGGAAAACGTGATAAAGTTTGGGATTATCCCAGAATTCAAAAACGCGGAGTTCCATCCCATCGGGAACGGTTCGCTTTCAGGCGCCTACGCAACGCTGGTTTCGATGAAAAAGCGGGAAGAAGCCAGAACTATAGCTGAAAAGATGGTTTATATCGACCTTCTGGTCGACGTTGACTTCATAGAAGAATACTCCGCAGCGATCTATATACCGGGAAAAAGGGAGTTTTACCCAACATACTACTCAAAACACAAAACTTTTTCTCATAGCGCAGCTTAACGATACTTCGAAACACGTTTCTTAGTGACAAAAGTTTGCGAGTCCGTTCAAAGCTTAAAGCAAAGGCTGTAAAAACAGGCTACTGGAAGCCTGGAACAAACTTTCTGGAGAAAATAGTTGAAGCTCTAGAAGGGGAGATACGGAACGGAGACGTAGTGACCATATCAGAAAAGGCGATATCAACCGCTATAGGCAACATTATAGACGAGGACGAGGTGAAACCTGGAAAAACTGCCTATCTCCTAGCGAGATACTGGATGCGTCTGGTATGGGGCTACTTTCTAGGAATTTTAGCCCGCTTGAAGCCTCGGAATCTAGAAAGAATAAGAAATTATCCGGTGAAAGAGGGTGCTGCTCACAAACAGGTCGCTTTAAGCTATGCTGGCTTTCTGCCCGCTCTCCACGTCTGGTCGGAAGGAGGAATAGACGGAAGCAATCTGCCTTATTCCTATGTGAGCTTACCCCTCTGCAACCCGCAAGAAATTGCAGACAAAATACGTCGATACATCAAACAAAAACTTGGAAAAAACGTTTACGTAGTCATAGTGGACACCGACAAAACTTACTCCTTCTTTAACCTTCATTTCGCACCGCGTCCAACATGCGTTGAAGGCATATTTTCGTTCGGCGGAATATTTGCCTACGTCTTTGGAAGATTTTTACGGCTGAAACGCAGAGCTACTCCCGTGGCAGTAGCGGGGTGCAACTTAAACGCTGACGAAGCCTTGCGTATCGCTGAAATATCCAACCGTGTTCGAGGAGTAGGCGCGGGTAGAACAGTTTGGGACATGGCTCAAATCTTTGATGTAGGGTTAACCGAAGTTTCTTGGAGCATGCTTGAGAGGGTAAAGCATAAACCTTTGGTCATCGTTAGAATGGAGAAAGGTGAGGCATGATGAATTCCATTGTAGAGCAGATGAACGTTTTCTTTAACCCGCGGTCCGTAGCAGTTGTAGGTGCTTCACGAAAAGTTAACAAAGCTGGACACGTTATTTTCAAAAACTTTGTAATAAACAAGAGACGAAACGTGTTCAAAGGCGAACTGTACCCGGTTAACCCGAAAGAGGAGCAAATCCTCGGTTTTCCCTGCTATCCTTCTCTGAAAAAAATTCCCGGCGAAGTGGATCTCGCCGTGATAGTTGTTCCCGCCCGATACGTAATGGAAACAATGCGGGAAGCGGCGGAAAAACGCGTGAAAGCCGTGGTAATAGTAACTGCGGGTTTTAGTGAAATTGGAAACCGCGAGCTCGAGGAGGAAATAACCGAAATAGCGAAGAAGGCTGGAATCCGTGTTCTAGGTCCTAACTGTTTGGGAGTTTATGATTCTGAAACCGGCGTTGACATGCTGTTTCTACCGGAAACGAAGGTTCTTACAACAGGGGAGGAGGTAGTTGCAACTCCGCGTCCGTTGCCTGGAAGCCTTGGAATAGTGACTCAGAGCGGAGCCTTCGGGGTTTCCGCGTTGGACTATCTGACCGGAAGGCAGATGGGCGTAAGCAAGTTTGTAAGCTTCGGAAACAAATGCGACGTAAACGAAGCGGAAATGCTCCGCTATCTTTTACACGACGAAAAAACAAGGGTTATACTCCTATACGTCGAGGAAATAGGCAATGGAAGAGAATTCCTAAAAGTTGCGAAGGAAGTCACCAAAGTTAAACCAATAGTAGCGTTGAAATCGGGAAGAACCACTGCGGGAGCCAGAGCCGCCGCGTCGCACACGGGCGCTATGGCTGGGTCCGATCAAATCTACAACGCGGCTTTCGCACAAGCTGGAATAATTCGCGCCGAGAACATGGAGGAATTCTTCGATATAGGAAGAGCTTTAGCTCTACAGCCCCCAGCAGAAGGAAAAAACGTCGCCATAGTTACGGATGCTGGTGGACCAGGCATACTCGCCGTGGACGAATGTGAACTTCGCGGGTTAAACGTTAAGAAATTTTCAGACGAGCTTATCCAAAAATTTGAACAGTTAAAAGATGAGGGGAAGATTCCACGGTTCGCCACGAACCTTAACCCCGTTGACCTCACCGGCTCGGTTAGGTCTGAAATGTTTGAAATCGCTGTGAAGATTCTTTTTGAGGCTTCTGAAGTCGACGGAATAATAGCTCTAGGTTTGCATCATGCACCGGAGCTTCAAGGCGACTTCGTGGACAGAATCGCGAATGTTGCTAGGAACTATCGTAAGCCAATTGTTGCGTGCGATATTGGCGAAACCGAAATGGCGCTTTACGTACGTTCCAGATTCGAAAAGCTTGGAATCCCCGCTTATGGTTCGCCAGAAGACGCCGCCCGCTCCATGCATGCACTCGTCAAATACGGCGAATATTTGAAGAAGAAAAATTGTTTCGAAAGGTATGTGGACGAGTTTCTGAAACGCAGAAAATAGCTTTTTGGTCCATGCCTCTATCTTTTCCTTTGTTTTAGCCATTTCGCAACTTTTCTGAACATGGGGTTCGGCGTCATGTCGATCACTGGAACCATGATTTTCTCTTTCGTTTCAATTACCTTTTTGTATTGCGGCATTAACGCGTAGCCCACAAAAGTCCAGTAAACTTTCTTTTCTTCTACTAGCGCTTTTGCGGCGGTCTCGGTTGTTGCAGGTAAGGGAAAATAGAGGAATGCAACTTCTTCGGTCCAATATAGCCCTGTGGGTTTTCCGCCAGCCACTATGCTTGCGAAACGGGCTAAATCGTCTATAGTTTCGAACTTCACGAACTCGCGGATAACGATTTCTTCGAAAGGCTCGTATCGAATCTTAAGCTTTCCAGCCAATTTCCATCCCTTTTTTCTCTTCTACCCCTTCGTAGCCACAGCCTATTTTAACTTTCGCCACGTTTCGTTGGAAAAGGATTAAAAGTCACAGAGGTAGTCTCAATAGTTGTATCTCTGCGAGATGAAAAGGGTTTGAACGAAATCCGTGTAGCCCTAGTAGGCGTTGGAAACTGTGCTGCAGCGCTTGTTCAAGGGGTGGAATACTACAAAAATGCTGAGGAAACAGCCGCTGTTCCCGGGTTGATGCATGTTGTTTTCGGCAAATACCACGTTCGAGACGTGAAGTTCACTGCAGCCTTCGATGTTAACCAAAACAAGATAGGAAAAGACTTGTCTGAAGCAATCTTTGCTGAGCCGAACTGCTGCGCAAAATTTGCAGACGTGCCCTTTTTAGGCGTGAAAGTTCATCCAAGCCCGGCGTTAGACGGCGTAGCACTGCACATGCGGCGGCCTTTTAATGCTTTTGCTACAGAAGAGCCTTCGCTTGAAGACATAGTAGCTGAGCTGAAGCGAACGAAAACAGAGATTCTCATCAACTTCCTACCCGTTGGAAGTCGGGAAGCAACACGGTTTTACGCTCAAGCTGCTCTAGAAGCCGGATGCGGCTTCATCAACTGCATACCCGAGTTCATTGCTTCAGACAGTGAATGGAGACGAAAATTTGAAGAGAAAGGCTTACCAATCGCCGGAGACGACATTAAAAGCCAGCTCGGAGCCACAATTTTGCATCGAAACCTCGTTACGCTGTGCGCTGACCGGGGGGTTAAAGTTGAAGAAACCTACCAGCTTAACCTAGGCGGAAACACCGACTTTCTAAACATGACGGTTGAAGAAAGACTTCACACTAAACGTATAAGCAAAACCGAAGCCGTAACAAGCATGGTAAAATACGAGCTTCCGACAAGAATAGGTCCGTCAGACTACGTGCCTTTTCTCCGCGACAAGAAAATATGTTACATACTGCTAAAAGGAAAGAAGTTTGGAGACCAGCCCGTAACAATTCTAGCTAAGCTCGAAGTGGAAGATTCGCCTAACAGCGCCGGAGTAGTCATCGACGTCATAAGAGCCGTGAAAATCGCGCTAGACCGGGGAACAAGCGGAGTCTTAACC
>QMXC01000031.1 GCA_003661945.1 Candidatus Bathyarchaeota archaeon
AATTCCGATAGTGTTTTAATACTTAGTGTCTTGTTCCGTAACCGTTAAGAACTGTTTTGCAGTTACATTCTTGATCGTGAATGTGGAGAAAAATTGTTATACCAATAGCGTTGGCAGCGTTTTTGGCATACTGTGTAATGCCTACAGCTAAGATTAAACCAGCAAGTTCTGAAACGATTTACATTCGAGCCGATGGGAGAATCGACCCTTCAGACGCGCCGATTACTACTTCAGATAACATCACGTATACGTTAGTGAGCGATGTTTACGACTCAATAGTAGTGGAGAGAAGCAACATAACAATCGATGGTGCAGGTTACACTGTGAAAGGGAGCCGCAGTGGAAACGGCTTTTTCCTTTACAATGTATGTAACGTTACGATTAGAAACACTAATATCGAAAACTTCTACATCGGCGTATATCTCAATTCCACGTCACATGTCGTCATCACCGAAAACAACATAACAAACAATTGGGATTCGGGTGTACGGGTTTACTCCTCCTCGAACAACACAATTTCGAAGAACCAGTTAACGAACAACTTTTACGCTGTGTACGTAAAATACTATTCGGCATTCAACACTATTTATTCTAATTTGATAGCAAATAATCACGACGGCATTCTCATAGAAGCATCGTTTAGAAACGTTATTTCCGAAAATAAAGTGATGAACAACACGCGACGCGGCATTATCATCCTTCACTCTTACTACAACGTTCTCTCTAGAAACGAAATTTTTAACGACACGGACTACGGGGTGCGGCTATACCAAGCGTCAAACAATATCATATGGGGGAATAACGTAACGCAGAACCTTAACGGAGTTTGGCTTGCATGGGCATCTAATAACACGATGTATCATAACAACTTCGTAGACAATGTTGAAAACGTGCATATAGAGGTTTCAGGGTATAATAACACTTGGGATGCTGGTTCATTCGCTGGTGGGAATTATTGGAGCGACTACAAGGGAATGGACCAAAACCGAGATGGAATAGGTGATATTCCTTACGAGATTGATGGAAACAACATTGATTATAACCCGCTTATAGCACGCATCTACATCTTCGAAGCAGATATACATAACGGGACAACACGCTATATCAATGTAGTTAGTAACTCCACAATTTCAAATTTTTACATAGACGAAGCAAAAAGAAGAGTAAGTTTTAACGTTACGGGATGGGAAGGTTTTGGATTTTGTAGAGTTTCAATTCCGAACTTTTTGGTTGAAGAGCTATGGCAGAACAATTACCTTGTGCTTTTAAATGGGGAACCATTGCCTTATAGAAATTGGACAGACGGTGAAAACACATACCTGTACTTCACGTATGAACATTCGACACATGAAGTAATGATAATACCGGAAACCTCTTTCGCCGCGTTTTGGTCCGCGGCTGTGTTAAGCATGCTAATTGTCGTTATATGTAGCAAAAGAAAGCGTTTCGATGCGTAGCTGAAAGCTAGAGAAAAAAGGTTATATGTTTGGTTTCTTATTTTGGGTTATTTGCGGGTGTATGGGATGAAAGGTGACCGTCAAATTCAAAGCTAATTCTGATAAGTGGCTGACCACCGATTATCGCCCGCGCCAAGTCGAAGAAGAAATCCGCGGTTTCTGGGAACAAAACAGGGTTTTACAGCGGCTCATGGAGAAGAGGGAAAAAGAGAACATAGGCGTGCTGGGCTATGTTGAAGGACCCCCAACGCTCAACGGGGTTCCGCACATAGCGCATGCTCGTGGACGGGTAATGAAGGACCTGCGTTACCGTTGGAAAACCATGCAAGGCTATTTTGTTCCTTTTTGGGCGGGCTGGGACTGTCAAGGCTTACCAGTTGAACTTGAAGTAGAACGAGCTTTAGGCGTGAAAAATAAACGGGAGCTTCTGGAACGGGTTGGAGAGGAACGGTTCATAGAGGAATGCAAGAAAACCATAATGCGATATTACCGCGAATGGGTGGAAGCCGACCGCAAGCTTGGAATATTCATCAACCATGAGAAGGCTTACTGGACATATCTCGACGAGTACATAGAAAGGGAATGGCGCTATCTGAAACGCGCTTGGGAGCAAGGACTTCTAGGCGAAGGCTACTACGTGGTTGCCTACTGTCCGGGATGCCAAACGTCGTTGAGCAGCGCCGAAGTAGGCTATGAAGGCGCATACCAAGAGGTGGAAGACCCATCGCTTTATTTCAAATTCAAAGCGGCACATAGCGGAAACGAGTATTTCCTCATATGGACGACCATGCCCTTCACCATAATCACAGACACCATGATAGCGGTGCACCCGGAAGCCGAGTACGCCAAGGTCATGGTTAAAGGCGAAAAATGGATAATGGTGAAACAACGCGTAGAGCCAGTAATGCAGGAATTAGGCATAACAAACTACGAAGTCGTAGAAACTGTTCTTGGAAAAACGCTTGAAGGCGTGAAATACGAGTTTCCCTTTAAAGACTTGATTCCGAAGCAAGCGGAACTCGACGAGCTTCCGCTGGTGCACACGGTTGTATGCGAAGACTTCGTTGACGTGGAAACAGCCACTGGTGTGGTTCACTTGTCGCCGGGAAACGGTGAAGAGGACTTTTGGGCGGCTCAAAAACGTAAGGTTCCGGTCTATGTTCCCTTCGACGACGAATGCCGATTCACAAGCGAAGCCGGGGCTTTTGAAGGAATATTCGCCCGGGACGCAGATGAAAAAGTAATTGAGGAACTGCGGAAGAGGGGGCTGCTGGTTTCAGTTAAACCCATAAGGCACGAGTATCCGACTTGCTGGCGTTCCCACCACAAGCTGATATGGCTCGCCCGACGCGAATACTTCCTATGGACGGATAAGATAAACGACAAGGTTGTGGCGGCGGCTGAAAAGGTAAACACGTTTTACCAAGCACCTAAAAGCAGGTTTCTCGCCTTCCTAAAAGAAGGAAAGCCTTGGTGTATATCCCGCGAGAGAATTTGGGGTGCACCTTTACCAGTCTGGGTTTGCCAGAAATGCGGAGCCAAAACCGTGGTGGACAGCAAAAAAGAGCTTCTGGAACGTATGGCTTCCCCAGTGGATTTGAAGGAACTGCACAAGCCTTGGATAGACCGTGTGATGCTCAAATGCGAAAAGTGCGGCGGACTGATGAAGCGGGAACCCTTTGTTCTTGACACTTGGCACAACAGCGGAGCCTCACCTTACGCACGTTTCACAGACGAAGAATTCGAGAAATACGTACCAGTGGATTTCCTCGTGGAAGGAATAGACCAGACTCGCGGTTGGGCTAACTCGCTGCTGCTGGAACACGTGATACTAACAGGCAAAGCAGAAGCACCCTACAAGGCCTTTCTATTCTACGGCCTCGTGCTGGACGAAAAAGGACAGAAAATGAGTAAAAGCCTTGGAAACGCCGTTCTAGTAAACCCGCTGCTCGAAAAGGAGTCAGCTGACCTTTGCAGGTTCTACATACTGTGGAAGTGTTCGCCCGTAGACTCCATGAACTTCGACGTGAAAGAGCTGAACAGAAGGCCATACCAGGTGCTTTCAACGCTGTATCACCTTAACAGGTTCTTCATGCAAAACGCCCAATACGACAACTTCAACCCAGAAAAACACAGCCTAGAATGGGTGGAAAAACAAGGCGAGCTGAAGCTCCCAGACCGGTGGCTTCTATCAAAACTTCAAAAGGCCATAGAGGAATACACGGCGAGGCTGGAGAAATGCGAGTTCAACTTTGCAATGGCGGTTCTAGAAAACTTCGTGGTGGAAACGGTTAGCCGTGTTTATGTTCCAATGATACGTAAAGACTTGTGGAGCGACGACCCAGAAACTTTGAACAGAAGACTAACCGTATATTCCGTGCTGTGGCACACGCTTAAAACGTTAACGCTGATGTTCAATCCAGCTACGCCGTTCCTAAGCGAGTTCCTATACCAACACGTCTACCGCAAATTAGACCCGAAGCTGCCGGAATCCGTAAACTTTGAAAAATGGCCGAAGCCAGACCCGAAGCTCCGAGACGAAAAACTCGAAGAAGAGTTTGACATGCTACTCAAATGCGTTTCGCTTGTTTATTCAGCCCGCCAGTCAGCGAGGCTAAAGAGGAGATGGCCCTTAAGCAAAGCCATAGTCGTCGCCCAGCCGAATGTTCATGAAGCCTTGAAAAAAGCCGAGGACTTTTTCCTCGAGTTAGCTAACGTGAAAAAAGTGGAATACAGAGAAAACGTTGGAGAGGAGTTTTCCTCTGACAGATGGAGCGTCGCTTCTGAAGACAATGTCACGGTGTATTTGGACACTTACCGCAGCGAAAACCTCGTAGGAGAAGGCCTCATGCGGGACCTGGCGCGTAGGGTTCAGTCGCTACGTAAAGAGCTAGGCTTTATGCCCACTGACATACTTAACGCCGTGCACATAGCGGAGCTCGACCCGAAACAAGCAAGGCTTATAAAAGGCTTCCTAGACACTATGGCAGAACTTGTGAGAACACGGAAAGTGCACCTACACGAGAAAAGGGAAGAACTAAACGTTGAATGGCACGAATATGCTGTAGACGGAAAAAAGGTCTACATAGCCATAACTTAAGAGCAGAACACGCCGCACAAGCCGCATTTAGCCGAAATATGTTTTCTCAATCTTTATTTCTAGATAAAAAAACTTACGTACGTATTTATTCTCCAGACATATTCGGGTTGCGAAGTGTCCATTCGAGACTATCTCCACGAGAAAGCCGAAGAATCACGGCACAACGAAGCGCTCGCATACCTAATGTTTCTAGCCGGAGCAATATTCTTCGTAGGCGGAGTCATAGAAACCTTACTGATTTCAGACACCCCAGAATGGCTCTTCTTCATACCTTACCACGTAGAACCATACGCAGGAGCAGCCCTAGGGCTTTTCCTAATAATCAGCGGCTTAATGCTAATAGTTTCCGGAATAACAGCTGGAATCCTCTACGCCCACGACCGAGCATGGTACATGCAGGAACTCCGCAAGGCTCACTCGCTCGAAGAGGACTCGGTGTTTCTGAAAAAGAAAAGGAGAAGGAAAGCCACTTCCACAAGAATTTAACGTGTTATCTGTACCCGTGTTTATCTACGGGAAAGCTGCCATCTCAGTTCTTCTTTAATGGTCTTTAACGCTTCTTCATCTATGCTTTTTTCTCCTTCCTTGATTTCCTCTCGGGCAGCGTTGTACTCTCTCACGCGCTGGTTAGTTTTTTCTATCACTTTTCTGAGCCACTCGATTTTTTCACCTATTTTTGTTGGGGTGGTTATGAGTTTTAAGGTTCTGCCCACTATGACTATTTTTCGTTCCCAGAGATGAAGGGCAGTTTTCATTTCTTGTTCGAAGAATATTTGCCATATATAGTCGGGTTCCACGTCGAGCTGTAGGTCTATAACGTAAGCATCCTTAAAGAAGGGATACCTATGCACCGAAAGCTTATCCACGTCTAAAGGTTCTACAAGATGAGCTTCCTTCACGGTTTCCCTCATTATCAATACAGCCCCAAAACTAGGTATTGTTTTCTAGACTTAAATCTTATTCAGTCAGCTTAACAGAGAAAGCTTATTAAAAGCCTGGTTGAAGTATCAATTTTCAAGTAGAAAAGATGGAGGAGGAACGCATCGGATGTTTGCAATCGCTCAGTTAAGAGAAGAAGAGGTCACAATGCTTGTTCAGGTGATCGAGGTTACCATAACGTTAGCCGCCACCTATATAATAGCCAAAATAGTCACTAGAACCCTTGGGAAAATTTTTGAGAAAACCCCGTTCCCGGAAGAAATAGAGAAAGGAATAATCCGTGTTTCAAAGTATGTAGTCTACATTCTCGGGCTTTTCGTTGTAGTTGGGGTTTTAGGCGTAGATTTAACATCGCTAATAGTGGGGTTAGGCGCATTCAGCATAGCCATAAGCTTTGCCACAAGCACGATAATTCAGAACCTAGTTTCCGGGATCATAGTGCTTGGAGAAAAAGCCATCGAGATGGGGGATACAATTCAAGTCCGCGTGGGCGGAATGAACTACGTTGGAAAAGTGGTAAAAATAGGGGTAAGGTCTACGGTAATAGAAACAGAAGAAGGGCAAACGGTGTTTCTACCTAACTCGATATTCATCTCAAACCCCCTCGTGAGAATAGAAAAAGCGGCTAAACAAGAAGGCGAAACTTCAACGGAAAAAGGTTTGAAAGGCTAGAAATTCCTAAATAGTAAAGAGTCTGTCTTCTCGAGAGAAGAGTTATGAGTCATCACTGGGGCTATGTAAGCGTTTTAACCGCAGCTGTGTTGTTCGGGATAAGCACAACCCTCAATAAGATAGCGCTCGCTGACGTTCATCCTATAGTAGTGGCTGGAGCCATCTACTTCGTAGCTGGAATAAGCCTAACCGTTATTAGAGTTTTGCCTCCTTTGCACGGAAAGATCCTTTCTTTACTCGAAACACCTACGGAAACAGAGCCGCGGATAACCATGAAAGACTATGTCATCCTCGGATTCGTAATACTCTTCGGCTCGATAATCGCGCCCTACCTCTTCATATACGGACTTGATGAAACAACCGCGATAAACGCTTCACTCCTCTCGAACAGCGAGTCTCTTTTCACCGCGCTCATAGCCTTTTTATTTCTAGGGGAAAGAGGAAAAACAAAGGATTACACAGCGATTTTCCTCGTGCTTTTAGGAGCAGTCATTCTAACAACGAACGCGGAATTCCAGAAACTAAGCTTAACAAAAGATGTCTTCGGCAACCTTCTAGTTCTAGCCGCATGTTTTTCTTGGAGCATAGACAACAATCTCAGCCGGTTCCTAAGCGTGAAGAAAGATATAGTTCTCATCACGGCGCTGAAATGCCTACTCGGCGGAACTGCACTTCTGACAACCGCGTGGCTGCTACAAGTCGTAATCTACGTTCCAATGAAGGCAGTTCCCTACCTAGTTTTAACCGGCGCCTTAAGCATAGGCGTCTCAGTGTTACTGTTTCTTTTTGCCTTGAGAGAGATAGGCGCCATGAAAACCGGCATACTATTCGCTACATCCTCTCTTTTCGGAGCGTTAACAGCGTTTCTCGTGCTGAAGGAAAACTTCACGCTGGTGCAGCTAGCCGCCGCAGCGCTTATGCTCACCGGGGTATGGCTCATGTACAAGAGGCAATAGTATTATAACAGTTCAATACAGATTTTGTTGAGACAAGCCATGCCCATCCGCCAGCCCATCGTATGCGTGCTAGGACACGTGGATACGGGAAAAACCCTTCTCCTAGACAAAATTAGAAAAACAAGCGTTCAAGCCCGAGAGGCAGGTGGAATCACACAGCACATAGGTGCAAGCTTCTTCCCAGTTGAAACTCTAAAACAAATCTGCGGACCGCTTCTCAGCAAGGTTCGAGGCGAAATAAGGATTCCAGGGCTACTCGTGGTGGACACACCTGGACACGAAGCCTTCGCCAACCTTCGGAAACGCGGAGGAGGAGTAGCAGACATAGCAATCCTCGTAATTGACGTTCTCAGAGGATTTGAAGCTCAAACCTACGAGTGTATAGAGATACTGAAATCCCGCAGAACACCATTTCTTGTGGCAGCCAACAAAATTGACAGGATACCGGGATGGAAACCAAAACCCGACGCTCCGTTTCTGGTAAGCTACCGGGAGCAAGACAGCTACGTTAAACAAGACTTGGACGAGCATATATACCGGATAATAGGCGAATTTTCGAGACAAAAGCTGAGAGCAGACATGTTTACCAAGATAACGGACTTCACCAAAACCATAGCAATAGTGCCGGTAAGCGCAAAGACAGGTGAAGGAATACCCGAACTCCTAACCGTGCTAATAGGGCTAACACAACAATACCTCAAAGACCAGCTAAGAACAGCTGAAGGACCAGCAAAAGGCACGGTTCTCGAAGTGAAGGAAGAACCAGGCTTGGGACTAACGTTGAACGTAATCATATACGACGGAACAATCAAAAAGGGAGACATAATAGTGGTGGGCGGAAAAGAATCCCCTATAATAACAAAGGTTAGAGCTGTGCTTCTCCCTAAACCCCTAGACGAAATCCGTGACCCAAGAGACAAGTTCTCCTCAGTAGAAAGCGTTTCAGCCGCAGCAGGAGTAAAAATAGTGGCCCCAGACCTAGAAGGAGCCTTAGCGGGAGCATCCCTATACGTGGTTCCCTCCGAAGAGGAGATAGAAAAATACTCGCAGATGGTTTCCGAAGAAGTGGAAAAAATTAAGATTTCAACAGACATCAACGGGATAATCCTCAAAACCGACACTCTAGGCTCGTTAGAAGCCATAGCCGAAGCCCTCCAACGAAACAATGTGCCGATACGGATAGCCGACGTGGGAGACGTTTCGAAACGAGACGTAATGGAAGCAAACGTAGTAAAGGAAAACGAACCATTATACGGGGTAATTCTAGCCTTCAACGTAAAAGTTTTACCCGACGCAGAAAAAGAAGCAAAAGACCGCGAAATAAAAATCTTCAAAAACAACATAATCTACCACTTAACCGAAGAATACTTAGAATGGCTAAAAGCCAAACAAGAAGAAAAACAAAGAGAAACGTTCGAAAAACTTGTCAAACCAGCCAAAATCCGAATACTTGAAGGCTACGTTTTCCGAAGAGCAAAACCAGCCATAGTAGGAGTAGAAATACTAGCCGGAAAAATAAAACCGAAACAAAAACTGGTAAGGGCAAAAGACGGAGAAGAAATAGGAGAAATACTTCAGATACAAGAAAAGGGAAAACCAATCCACGAGGCAACGGCCGGAATGCAAGTGGCAATCTCCATTGACAAACCAGTTGTAGGCAGACACATAAACGAAAAAGACACGCTCTACGTAAAAATCCCGGAAACCCACGCAAAAGCCCTACAAACAACATTCCTCGAAAAACTCACCCCAGAAGAACAAAACACGCTACAGGAATACGTGAAACTGATGCGGGAAAAGACGCCGTTTTGGGCAGCCTAACAACAACAAACAAAAGGGAAAAAGTCAGTTAAGGGTAGGTTCTACCGAAGTTTCTAGCCACGAGTACAAGGTCTCTAATGTCAATTACGTTATCTTGATTAAGGTCAGCCATCGGGTTCCAACGAATATCACCCGGACGAAAGCCAAAAGACCATCCTACCAAGCCTAAGTCTTTCATGTTTACTTTGTTGTCGCCGTTTACGTCGCCTTCAATTCTGACCCGGACGCTGTGCGGACTAACCAAGAGGTTGTCAGCTGTGTCCTCTTCGCCGGGAATCGCTGAGGCTTCAGCTTCTATGAGGTAAATTCCAGGCTCGCTTGGCTGCCAATCAAAGATTAACGTGACGTTCTCTCCAGGAGGCAGATCTGTTACGTCGACAGTTCCTATGTCTCCGTAGCTAGAGTTTAGGTTATACCGGCAGGTCACAGTGAATGTGGCGTTCACGTCTCCTTCGTTTAAAACAACAACTGTTATGTTGGTAGACCATGTCTCATAGATTTCTGTCCATGAAGGCTCAA
>QMXC01000032.1 GCA_003661945.1 Candidatus Bathyarchaeota archaeon
TCTGCGTTTTCCAAGGTTTCCGACAACCTCAAGCAAAGGTAGGCTCCAAACTTGTTGTAGTAGGGGGCGCCTTTTCTGGAAAAAAGCGTTAAAACTTTTCCGTTATGGTTAATTTTGAATCCTTCCATGCACGGTTCATGTCCCCTAACTAGAGCTTTAACATCGAAAAGCCTCAAGATTCTATCTGTTACGTCTGCCCCGAAGAGTTTACCCGCCCCTCGAGGCGAGTACGCAACGCCTTTCAAGGCTTCGTGAGGGTCGCTCCAAAGAATCTCTTCTAGGAAGCTCTGCTGAGGATGCGTAAGATGTGCCTGAGCTATATCCTTCAAGCTTTTCGCTTTGGCTGGTATTCCCCCGTGAACCATAAGTACACGTTTTTCCACTATGGCTGCGTTACGAAAGAAGGCGAAAAGCTCTCGTATCTTGCGGTGTGCAACGTCTCCTTTTTCGCCGAAACGTGCCTTGAACTGCACTGGCAAATCGTAGGGATACGGCAACAAGTCTTCCGGTCCCTCATGGTTTCCGCGTAAGAGAATAACCCTCTCAGGAAAAGCCAGCTTAAGCTTCATAACCGTATAGTAAACCTCTGCCGAGTAGGCGCCTCTGTCACCGTAGTCGCCTAGAAAAATCATGAGGCTGTCTTTCGCTAAGAAGCCCGAATGTTCTAGGATGTAAGCCAAGCTTTCAATGTCGCCGTGAACATCTCCGACCACTATGGCTTCTCCAACGGGCTTCACCTTTACAAGACCGCTTATAACTTCGAAACGCCCAATTTTTCCCTTCTCCCTCTTAAGCGTTTCCAGCGTTTTTTCAGCTAAACGAATGAAATCCTCTACATCTGCATTTACCGCTTCTTTGATTAATTCTGAAACTTTTTCCATAGCGGCTTATCCCGGGTCTTTCTAATAGTGCAAATGCTTAAAACGCGTCGAAGAATAATATTCTTTCTATTTGAAGGAGCGGAGCATTTGAGTTCCGAGAAGATAGGGTTCGAAGAGTCTTTAAAATCTCACGTTGTGGATGCTGGAAAATGTGCTGGATGCGCCGCATGCGTTGTCTCATGTCCTTTTTTCTGCCTTGAATATTCGGATGGAAAGCCGAAGCTCATTAAGGAATGCGAATCATGCGGTATATGTCTCCGCGTTTGCCCCCGCTACCAATGGAACACACAAGAAATGGAAAAACACGTTTTCGGTAGGCAACACAGCGGGAACGAACCGTTTGGAGTTTTCCGCCGTGTAGTTCTAGCTCGAGCCGTGGACGAGGAAATCTTGGAACGCTGCCAAGACGGCGGTCTAGTCTCTGCGCTGTTAGCTTTCGCGTTGGAGCACAACGTAATCGAAGCCGCTGTTGTCTCCGGAGTAAGCAGCGAAAAACCCTTCCACCCAGTTCCCCGGCTAGCTACCACGCGGGAACAAATCTTGGAGTGCAGCGGAACACGATACACTTACTCGCCTAACATGCTCGCACTCCAAGAAGCAGCAAAACAAAAGAAAAAAGCTGTAGCGTTCGTAGGCACACCTTGCCAAATCCAAGCCCTACGCAAAATGGAAGCAGCGAGGCTCAAAAAATACGTGGCGCCCATAAAATTCGCCATAGGGTTGATGTGTACGGAAAGCTTCACCTACGAAGGGCTAATTGAAGAGCACATCAAAAACAGACTGGGAATAAGCCCTGAGCAAATCAAAAAAATGAACATAAAAGGCAAAATAATCGTCGAAACGCTGTCTGGAGAAGAGAAAATAATTCCGCTAAAAGAAGCCAAAGCTTACACGCGGCAAGGCTGCCACCACTGCAGGGATTTCAGCTCCGAACTAGCCGACATCTCAGCCGGAGGCTTAGGCTTAACAAACTGGACATTTGCAGTGATTAGAACAGAAAAGGGTGAGAAAATCTTCGAATCTGCGGAAAAAAACGGAGCAATAACAACGAAGCCCGTGGACAAGGAAGGGAAAGCTTGGAGACTATTGCATCTGCTTTCAAGCAAGAAGCGTGGTGTTAAATAATTTTTTACTCTTTTTTAAGTAGCTACTCTTAAATATCTAACCTGCTCAAAGGGATACACGGTGCCCCCGAGATGAACTCCAAAACCATAACCTTCATCACTCTCATGAGCACCTTGGGAAACGCCCTGTTCGCAGTATCTTTCTACGCTGGTCCTATAGCTCCCGGAGTGGCATTGGACTTTTCCCTTCTTCCAACGTTTATCGCTGGAATCTATGGCGGTCCGTTCGTTGGTCTTGTAACTGGGTTGCTGGCTGGGCTGCTGCCGGGGGTTTTCTTCGGTCCTTTGGGGCATGGTGCTTGGCTGGGGCTTATAGGGCTTCCTTTGGGCAAAGGGCTCACCGGTTTGACTTCTGGACTTATTTCGAAAAGTTTGAATCTGAAGGCGGCTCGGCATTCTTCGCTTTTAACGGTTCCCGTTGTCCTCGTTTCCTATATTCCCGAATGTTTGTTTACAGTGGCTTATTTCGTGTTCCTTATGCCCTTCTTCTTGGGAAGCGGTGGGCCTTTCCTAGTTTGGATGGTGTTGCCGAAAGCTTGGGGAGAAGTAATTTTAATGAGCGTAATTATGGGCGCCCTTGTTGGAAATCACGGATTCACGAGTTTCGTTGCAAAATATCTAACGTTTAAGCCCTTGATGTTCACGCGGAAAACAGAAAAATAGCAGCCGATTATTTTCCGCTAACCAGCTTTTCAACTTTTTTGACGCATTCCCAAGCGTCGGATGCGTAGGCTTCTATGCCATATTCGCTGCATGCTTGTTCCGAAACCCCTTTTCCGCCCACTATCACCTTGATTTTGCCGCGTAACCCTTTCGCCTCCAACTCCGATACCAACCTGCGTAGGTGTTTTGCTGTTTCGCTCACAGTTACGGAAACAGCGATTACCTGCGCTTCTTCTCGAACAGCAGCTTCTACGAAGGCTTCCGGAGCGACGTCAACGCCTAAATCGTGAACGTGGAATCCCGCTGCTTTTAAGGCGGCAGCCACTATGTCTTTTCCCAGACCATGAGTGTTTCCTTCAAGCGCGCCGATAACTATTTTCGCTTTGAGTCCTGATTTTTCGGCTTCTAGGTGAGGTTCTAGAATTTTAAGCGCCTCTCGCATGGCTGAAGCCGCTGCTATGACATCAGCGACGGAACATTCTTTAAGCCGGTATCTTCTGTCAACGGTTTCCATGGCTTCCACCATTTTTTCAACGGCTCCTTTCGTCGAGCTTGGACGTTTAATAGTTATCTGCTCAGCTATTCTCCGCGTCTTTCGAAGGTTTCCGCTGGCGACAGCGTCACGAAGTTCGTCTAGGAGACTGCTTCCAGACAAATTATGACCCTCCTTTCAGGGTTAGTTCTAGAGACTTTTTGAGCACTTCCGGGTTGATTTTTCCCGCGTGAAACGTTTTTCCGGTTTTCACATTGCTTACGGTGATGCTTGCTGGCGCGAAGAGGTTTGGATCTATCTTGTAGAAATCGTAGCTGGCTTCTTTGAAGATTTCTATGAAGGGTTTACCGTAGCTTTCAGAGGCTTCGGAAACTGCTTTAGCAACTATCTGTTCTAAGGCTTTTTCGTCGTGGTATTCGACTATGTAGTGGGCTGTTCCGCCGTATAGTATGGCGTCGTTTGTTCTTCCCATGGCTTTGACGAATTTTGGATGTGTCGGCATTATCGGCGCGTATCCCCAAGCATACTTGACGGTGTTCGGGTCTAAACCAAGCTTCAAAAGCTTGTGGATTCCCGTCTCAACGATTCTTCCCGACACTTGAACACTCCCTGCTAAGCTTTCTGTTGGAACGATAACCACGAAGAGGTTTCGGCTTGAAATCCAGCAGTCATCTGCAATTTTCTGGAGAACATGCTCCGGCGGATAACTGCTCGTTTCCAGCACGACTATCGCTTTTTCCCTCCAGTGTTCCTCGTATCCGATTTGCTGGTATACTTCCTTCGGTTTTAGCGCTAGAGCCCGTGCTGGACCAGAGCCTATGGCGAAGTATTCTGGAGTTTTTATCTGCCATCCCGCAAACTGCGAACCTAACGTCGCTATGGTCGGATGGTCCGTGTATACGAAAACCGTTGGAAGGGTGAGGTCGCCGTACGTTTTGGCTGTTATTTCCGCCTTTCCACATCCGCCTAGGCAAATCTCTGTAACAATTCTTCCAGCTTCAAACCCGCCCTGGGCTTTAACCCCGCAATCTACAAAGGTAGCCCCATAAGGGGTTTTCTCTATCTGTACGCCGTAAATTTCCGGTGTCTTCATCAAACGTTCCAAAATTTTTGAGGCTAAACGGTTCACGCTTATTTTTTGTCCGTTCATCTTTTCACCCTTAAAGGAGTTTTTCGTAAAAACTTAGGTGTTGGTTAGGGTTTTTTGCGATGAAGAGTTTTCCTTTTCCCTTCGTGTTCAAGTCTCCTAGAAAGAGGTAGAAGGGTCCTTCTACGGGTTCACCTTCGAATTTTACGCGTTTTCTTACTGCTTCTATGGTGAAGGACGGTAGCACGGATTTCACGTGTCCGCAGACGACTATTTTTCCTCCATGCATGTCGGCGCCCATTCTTCCTTCGCAGTTTCCTTTGATTAGGATAGCGCCATCATGCATGTTCACTCCTGCAAACTGTCCAGCGTTTCCGTGAACAATTATGACTCCTTTCCGCATAGCGTTTCCAGCGTCGTTCCCGACGTTCCCGTGGATAATTATTTTCCCCCCGTTCATTCCTCGTGTGCTGCCGCGGTAGGCTGAAGCCACGTAGTCTCCGGCGTTTCCCTTCACTTCGATGGTTCCGCCGTGCATCATGGAGCCGAGCCAAGCTTCAGCGTTGCCGTTCACGGTGATTTTTCCACCTTCCATTTCTTCGCCTAGGTGCATGCCCACGTCTCCGTTGATGATTATTTCGCCAGTGGTCATTTTTGCACCTATCCATCTGACCTTTCTGAGGTCTCCTGAAACTTCTATACGGAGGCTTTCTGAACCCGCGGTTTTTTCTTCGCTTATATGGAAGAGTTCTCCGAGTTTTCTCCGGCGGTTTCCCTCCCAGACATGTAGCTCCGCGATTTCGCTCATTGTTTTTTCTTGGAAGGCGTCCGGAGTAATCGTCTGGGCGTTTACGGGCGTTTTGAAAGCGCGTTTCGGAGCCAGCTTTATGATGGTCATTTCTATTCCACCTCGGCTTTAACGTGGATGGGTGCCGAAACCGCGAGATAATCTTCTGGAACCGGATAGTTTTGGTAGCTGACCGTGTAGTACTCCGCAAACTTTTGCTGCAGGATTTTTGAAATTTCTATTTCAGCCTTTGGCGCATCCACGTTTAACCAGAAGGTTCTGCCCATAGGCGCGTTTACCACTTCGCCGTTTTTGACCACGATGTTTCCGTCCTTAATTGTGTACGCGGCTCTTTCGAAGGCTTTTCTAACGGTTGCTGGTTTACGGGATAAATCCGTGGTTTCCGGGTTCAAAGCGTATATGGCTATATCCGCGTCGGCGCCTATGCCTAAATGTCCCTTACTTTTTAAGCCAAGCGCCTTGGCTTGTCCGGCTCGGGTGACCACCGCGATGTCGTGGAGCGTGTATTCACGGTCTATTGTTGGGACAAGGCTTTTCCTCAGCGTTTTCTTGTTGACCCTTTCAAGGATTTTCTCCCTTGCTTTTCGGCTCATAAGCCACGAAATAATTCGCGGATAATGTGTGAATGGTCCCGCGTTGGGATGGTCTGTTGTGAGGAAGATTTTCCACGGGTCTTGGATGAGTAAGGCTAGTTCCATGGCTATCGACCATTGCATGGAGTGGACGAAGCTTTTACGCCGATACTGGAAGGGCACTATTCCAGAGCATGTTTCGGTTTCCACGTCGCTGTTTACCCATTTGTTCCCGCTGAGCTCGTAGAGGAGGAACTGGAACGGTCCGTCAGCTGTCATCGTGGTTGTGTCCGTGAACACTACTTGTCCCATGTCCAGCGTAACGTGTGAATGTGCGTTTACGTATTTGATTATCGGCTCTGTTCCCGAGTCGAAGGTTCTCCAATCGTCTCCGGCGAAGGCGCTGAACTGACAGTGCGTTATATGAATAACCGGTTTTCCATCCCTAGCTAAGTCTTCAACGCAACGCATGGTCTCCAGCGTTGTCACGTAGTTTCCCGGCTTGCCAAGGTTGTTCGTGTGCACGTGGATGGTGTGCGGCAAGTTTAGAAGCGTGTTGACCTTGCACAGTCCACGGACGATTTCTCTCGGCGTGATTCCAAAGTTTGGAACCGGATCATCTATGTCTCGGACGTTTCCGCCGAAACCCCAAGCTTCCAATCCGCCCGGGTTCACGAGTTTTATGGCGTAGCCCTTCGTAGCTTTGAGCATCCAAGCCACGTAGGCGGCGCACTCTTCGATTCTATCCTGCTTCAAGTATTCGAGGACGAACCAGCAGTCGCCTAGAAGCGGGTAAGTAGCCTTATCCAGTATAGGCGTGTCGTTAAACTCTTCGTGAGTGTGCCTCGCCTTCAGCGGAGGCATAGCCGGGTCCATCACGGTTGTGTATCCCATCCTCGCGTAACGGTATCCCGTGGTGAACGTTGAAGGAACCGAGTAGCCCACACCTGACCTTGTCACCGGAGTTTTAGGCTCTACGTCCTTAACATGGTCTTCAGGGCGGAGAAGTCTTCCAGAGTTCACCTTCGCGCCCACTATATGCGCGTGGATGTCTACGCCTCCAGGCATAACAACCATTCCGGAAGCGTCAATAATTTTCGCTTCTGCCTCGTTGACCTTCTCAACTATCTTGCCGTTTTCTACTGCTATGTCCATTTTTTCGCCGTTCACGCCGTTTAACGGGTCGAAAACGAAGCCGTTTTTAATCAGAAGCGAAGTCATGCGGTTCTCATCCCCTTCAATCTTCGAACTTCCTTCAGAATTCTTCGAAGGATAACCTCGTCTGGCAGACAAGTCTCCGGTGGCTCAACAACCTTCTTTAACGGGAGAGGAACATGGTCCATCCGGTAGGCTGTTCCCCCGGTTTCTATGCCTACAAACGCCGACGGGATAACAACGTCCGCCATGAACGACGTCGGCGTTACCTGCGGGTCTATCACTATTAACGGGTTTTTCACCAAGTTTTCCACGGCTTTTTTCGGGAAATGCGGCACGGGGTCAGATGCTACGATGAGCGCGGCGTCTAAATCACCTCGGGCAAGTATGTCCACAGCCGAGGTTTCACCCGGGTTGTAACGTGGAAAGCCTTGAGAGAAGTCGACAGCGTAGGGATAGCCTGTTTGCCACGTGAAAACCACGTTGGCTCCGGTGACGTTAAAGTGTCCTCTCATGGGCATGATGGTGAACTTCGTTCTTTCGTTCAGTTCTCTGACAAGCGATATCGCGGCGTCTATGTTTCGGATTTTCGCACTGGTCATGGTTAAGCCAAGCCCGAAGAAAAGCATGCCGAATCTACATTTCAACATGACATCGGCTACTTCCTCGATGAGCTCGACCGGAACGCCTGCTACTTCGTCTACGTCTAGCTCCCGGTCGTGAATAGCCATTCGAAACGCTTGCAAGAGCTCGTAATCCATGTTCGGCTTTACCTGCAAGAAATAGTCTGCGATCTCGGCGGAACGGGTTTTCCTAACGTCGACCACAATCATTTTCCGCTCTTCAGCTTTCAACGGGGGAGGCAACCCCTCAACTTTTTCCGTTTGTGGCATAGCTTCTTTTCGCGGAGAGACGAGTTCTGCGGCTCTTTCAGCTTTCTTTCTTCCGATTAGTCCTTGAAGTTTTGTGAGGTAGCGAATCCATATGCTTTTCTGGAATCTTCCCTCGGTGAAGGTTGTGTAGCGTTCCAGATGCCGCGGATGAGCGTTCCACGGGTTGCTTCCCCAGTATATAACTAGGTCGGCGCGATGTCTTATTTGTCCCAGCGTGCATGTTGGAATTCCAACGTTTTGAATGCTGAGAATCGACGGTCCGTGGCACACGGTTGAGGTGTTATCGGCTACTCCGCCAACCTCTTCGGCGAGCTCTAACCCGACGCGAATAGCTTCAGTTGAAGTGCTGCTCCAACCGTACAGCAGTGGGTAACATGCTTCAGCTAGGATTTCGGCGCTTCGACGTATGGCTTCATCCAGCGAAGCCTCAACGAGTTCGCCGTTTTTACGTATAAGCGGTTTTACACGTCTATGATGCGGGTCGGCGAATCCGAGAAACTTTGCTTCTCCGACGGCACAAGCGTTTCGCACTTTGACTATACGGTTGTTCTCAACCACTAGTTCAATGTCGTCGCAGAGCGAGCCGCAAACTGGACATGTAACATTCGAAACCACGGTCATCTCTCACCGCTTCCTAAACTGTTGCTGAAGCAGTTCGGACAGAACCGGAACCTTCTCCTCCGAAGGCTCAATTTCAGCTGGTACGCCTTTAAACGTGGGCATGCCCAAACTGTTGGTGCATGGTCCTATCAAGGCGTTCGCCCATGGACCGTAAGGCACGAAAACCACGTGGGGATGGGGCGCTCGCAGAGATTTTTCAGCTTTAAGCACTACGGAACCAAACTTTGTTGTCACCTTAACGTTTTTCCCTTCCTTCACCCCGAGCTTCTTCATGTCTTCGGGGTCTATCTGGCATACTGCAACGCTTTCCATGTATTTCTCGCTGAACTTTCCGTATTCCTTTCCGGTTCCCTGGTTTATGGTTCTTCCAGTTAGTAATGTAACCTTCAATTTAGCCATGAATGTTTCAACCTCTAGGGCTGTTTTTCAAGGGTTCGGAGAGAGCTATTTTTATGATTTCCGTTCTATTAACGTTATCGTTAAGAGCTTGTATGGGTCAATAATAGGCGAGGAAAGGCTTTCCGTTGAAAATCACGGATTTACCCCTAAACGAAGAAGTGAAAAGCGTTCTCTTAAAATCCGGAATCGTTGAGCTTTATCCCCCACAAGTGGAAGCCATAAAATCCGGAGCGCTTGAAGGGCGAAACCTCGTTTTAGCCAGCCCAACGGCTTCAGGTAAAACCCTAGTAGCCGAGCTGTGCGCCTTAAAACACATAACGGAGAAAGACGGGAAAACTCTGTATCTAACGCCTTTGAAGGCTTTGGCGAACGAGAAGTACGCCGAATTTCAGAAATATAAGGCCGTGCATAAGCCAAATGGCAGACGGGTGAGAATAGGGATAAGCACGGGCGATTATGACAGCAGCGACCCTTGGCTCGAAAGATACGACATAATCGTAACAACCAACGAGAAGGCTGATTCACTGCTGAGACACCGCGCCCAATGGATGGAGCAGCTTTCTCTCATAGTTGCAGACGAAGTTCATTTGCTTAACGACTCGGAACGGGGACCAACCCTCGAAGTAGTCTTGGCGAGGCTGATGCAAGTAAACCCCGAAGTTCAAATACTCGCCCTAAGCGCCACGATAAAGAACACGGATGAA
>QMXC01000033.1 GCA_003661945.1 Candidatus Bathyarchaeota archaeon
AATTTTCACTCCGAGGCTGCGTTGAAGGCTTCGCATCTGTTTAACGTTGTGATAGTTGCTGACAAAGGATAAGGGCAACCCCTTTACGGTTACCCAGCTCAACGGAAAAGACCTCACCTTCGCGTTTTTCAAGTACTTCTTGTAGCAGAGCTCTCGCAAAAGCTTTCTCTCGTCGCGGCCTCTCTTTTTCACGAACATAGGAGACTCGCATATAACGGTTTTCCGAGGCGCAACCGTCTCCAGAATAGGCGCTAAAACTTCGTCGTCTTGGATGCCAATAATGATGTCCGCTTCCACTTCTTCGATTAGTCTAGCCTTGTATTCAACGGCTTCTTTGCCTTCTACCCATCCATCCGTATTAATTATCACGTAGTCTAACGGTTTTTCGGAGAGCTCATTTTTGATTTCAACCAAGCGTTGAACAACCGTTTCTCTGGCTTTACTCGGCGTGGTGAAACCCACGAAACAGCATCGTTCAGCATTTAGGTCGAAGGGGTCTATTAACGGCTTTTTGACAATTGCATATCCTATCGTTGACGGTGGACCGATGTCTGACTGCCCTAAATCTCCGTCAATTATGGCTATACGCCTCTTGTCGCTTAAGAGGCGGTTGCACAGATATGTGCATAGGCTGGTTTTACCAGAGTCCACGGCGCCCAGAATTACGATTGTGGAAAGAGGTTTCTCTGCTACGCGAACCGTTTCATAGGCTTCAGCCCATGAAGCCGGGATGGTTGTGCCTTCAACCTCTTCGATGGATGCTCCTTCACCCATCATAACATTCAAGCTGAGAGGAGTTTTCGCCTCGAAGGGAAGCCTTTTTCCACTTCTAATAAGAACCCGTCTTCCTTCTTTCAGAACAGCGCCGAAAACTTCCGCTGTCCCAGAAACTATGTCCACCGAAGCCGGACCGTCCACGAGCAGGGATTTCCCTTTCTCAACCTTTTTGTTCAACGCTGTTTCGCCTCCTCCTAGAGAATTTTTGTCCGGGACGGTTTGCTATTTTCACAGCTGACACCATGTCTCTTAACCCTCTTCTATGTTTCGTCTCCGCGAATAGGTGGCTGGTTCCTGTTTCTCGGACGGTTTCTAAAGCTATGTTTTTCGGCAGTTTCCGATCTAACGTATGTAAGAGGATTTCCTTGTATTTTGGAACTCCGTCGCCTATTTTGACCGTTATAGAGGAAGAGTTGTCAGCGAACTGTGCCACGAGTTTAGAAATCTTGCGGATGGTTTCGGCTATGCTGAAGCTGTTCAAGGTTTCCACGACCTTTCCGTCGGCAACCACGGCTATGCCGAAGACTTCGCCGGGGTCCACTCCTATGATCAGCCTTTCGTAGTTCTGTTTTCCTTGAACTATGCGGATGGCTTCATTCACGATTTTAGACGGGTCGTCTACTGTTTCGTCGAAGACGAGGACATTGCTGTGCCTTATCATAGGCTGTTCTTTTGGCGTTGTTATCACTACCTTTACGTCCAGCGGAATGGAATCATCCGGCTTTAGGTTTAAGAACGATATCCGCCTCTGTTTAAGCTCGTTAACCAGCAAATAGTAGGCTTTCCCCGAAACTGTTGCAAGTGCAATTTCAGCGCGCATGATGTTATTCCTTTCACTTGAACATTACACAAAACAAAATATTTAACGTGCACGCTTATATTCGCTTTGATGCGGATGCCTTTGCTACACGCGATTCCAACGGGATGCAGCAGACTGGACATGTTCCTAAACGGAGGAATAAGAAGGGGAGAGGTAATCCTAGTCTACGGAGAAGCTGAAACGGGAAAAACCACCTTTGCAATCCAATGCATGGTCAACTGCTGCAAAAAAGGCTACAAAACAATTTTTATCGACGCAGATGGAACCTTCTCCGTGAAAAGGCTGACACAAATAGCGTCAACAAACGTCAGAGAAATCGCTGAGCGAATAATTCTCGTGAGACCTAACGACTTTGAAGAACAGACGTTAGCCATAGACCAGCTTGAAGGCTACTTAACAGAAAAAGTTGGGTTAATAATCGTGGACACGGTTACTTCGCTCTACCGCGCTGAACTGAACCAGTCCATGAAGAAGACCTTCAAGTTGAACAGAGAACTGAACAGGCAGCTGGGAACCTTGGCGCAGATAGCTAAAGCGAGGAAGATTCCCGTTCTGATAACAAGCCAAGTTCACGCTCTCTTCGGCTTGAATGGAATCAGCGTTGAACCCATAGCGACTCGTGTGCTGACTTTCTGGGCAGACACCGCTATAAGGCTGAAGCCCACCATGCAACGCGGCTTCATAAAGCTCATAGTAGAAAAATCTCGGGGAAAAAACCGTTTCGAATGCTACGTTAGAATAAGCAGAAGCGGCCTAATCGAACAAACATTGTAGGTGCCTAATCAAATGTCTCTTGAACAAATAGGCATGCTAGTTGCCGAGGCGCTCAAACTAGTCCTCCCAGCATACTGCGCAAACGCTGCGCCAGTCATCTTCGGAGGGGGAGCACCATTAGATTTCGGGAAAAACTTTTGGGACCAGCGGAGAATTTTTGGTGAGCATAAAACTTTTAGAGGTTTTTTCGCTGGACTCGTCATAGGAACACTTGTCGGGGTTGCTGAATCCCTCGTTTTCGAGCAGTATCCGGTTTTTTCAGGAGTTATACTAGCGTTGGGAGCTTTGTTCGGCGATTTAGCTGGCTCTTTTCTTAAACGTCGAATAGGGCTTTCGCCGGGCGCCCCTTTGCCATTAGTAGACCAGCTTGACTTTGTTTTCGGAGCGCTTCTTTTTGCCTACACGTTCACCACGCCTCCATGGAGCCTCATAGCAACGGCAATACTGCTCACATTGCCCATACACTTTTTAACAAACGTAATCGCATATGCTCTAGGTGTTAAAGATAAGCCGTGGTGAATGAAATGTTTGAAAGCCTTCCTATTATGAGAGGGGCATGGACTGCTGTAAAAACTTGTATGAACATAAAGCTGGGAGAAGATGTTCTCATAGTAACGGACAGCCACAAACTTCGAATAGCCGAAGCATTGGCTTACGCTTCAACCATGACCGGAGCGCGGACAACAATTACTGTAATGAAGCCCGCAGAAACCCACGGTGAAGAACCGCCTAAACCCGTAAGGGAAGCCATGAAAGCCGCGGAAGCCGTTCTAATTCCCACCTCAAAGTCGCTTTCGCACACAGACGCCCGAAGAGAAGCGACCAAAGCAGGCGCAAGAATAGCAAGCATGCCGGGGATAACCGAGGAAATGATGAGCATAGGCGGATTAACAGCTGACTATGCGGAGATAACGAGGCTGACAAAGAAAATAGCGGCGCTTCTCGAAGAAACACGCGTTGTAGAGCTTACCACGCCTTCCGGAACCAATTTGACAATGGTCATAGAAGGGAGAAAGCCCATTTCAGACATAGGACTTTATCACAACCCGGGAGACTGGGGAAACCTACCAGCCGGAGAAGCATGTTTAGCGCCGGTGGAGGGAACAACCCGAGGAGTTCTGGTCATCGACCACATGGGAAAAATCGTGCAGTCTCCGCTGAAAATCACCGTGGAAAACGGGTGGGCAAAGAAGTTCTCCGGACCAGACGCGTTTAAGCTTAAAAGCATACTTGAAAAGGCTGATGAAAACGCGTACAACATAGCTGAGTTAGGTATCGGAACAAACAGCAAGGCTAGGCTAACCGGCGAAGTGCTCGAAGACGAAAAAGTCTTAGGCACGGTTCACGTAGCCTTAGGGGACAACACGTCTTTTCCCGGAGGACACACCAAAAGCAAAATTCACTTGGATGGAATACTGCTGAAGCCCACGTTGAAATTCGACGGGAAAACCGTTATGGAAAATGGGGAGCTGAAGGTTTAGCTTTAGAATCTAAACGTTAGCTTTGACGTGATTAGATACTCGATTAAACCGTAGGCTATGAAAAAGAGCGAAACGCCTAAGAGAAGCATCAAATAGGCTTGTCTCGGCTTGTACACGTATTTGGTGCTCTGATACACGACGAGAAGGCCAAGAACAGCCAGGCCGTAAAGCACCATGACGAATACGCTTTCGCTTATTATCTGCTCGTTCAAGCTGGGATAGAAGAATAAGAAGCGGCCGCCGGTGTACAATGCCACGGGATATTTTACAGATTCAAGGACACTGAATATTCCGCCGCCGAGCAGGAAGATGGCGAAGCCTATGAAGATAGCTGAAGTTATCAGAAGCGAAGGCTTAGCCGTGGAAACTTTGCGGTAGAATTTCTGCAGATAATAAGAAAGCGACGTTAGCTTTCTTTTAATTCGCACCATGCCTATTTGCCTTCCTCATCTATCAAACGTTGGGCTACTTCTTTAGCCCATTCCCCGGTAAGGGGATTCTTCACAATCTCATTTAAATATTCCTTCCACGAGATGCCTAACGCTTTTTTCCAGTCCTCGTATTTCTCAACGAGGTTACGGTGAGCCGCCTCATGAAGCTCGCAGTATTCGCTATTTGCCGCCGTTTCCCTTTCGCATACTTTGCATTTCAAGACGTTTCTTCCTCTCCTCTATTAATGGACATTCAGGATTAAAGCATAAAGTCCAAGGTCTCCGCCCCTTCATTCTTACCTGTATCGTGGGCCATCCGCAGGCTCGGCACGGTTTGCCTAGAGGCTTTAGAGTACCGCGTTGCGGTAAGGGGAAAGACGTTGTGCATTTGCCTTTGAAATAGTTGGTGCATCCGATGAAACGTTTTCCTGTTCGCCGAGAATAAAGTATCATAAGCTTGCCAGTGCCGCAGTTCGGGCAGTCACCTACCATTCGCTCCTCTATTCGGGCTTTTTTGATGGCCTTGCTTAAGACCTCGCCGATTGTTTCTTCTTTCTCTTTAAGCCTTTCCAACGTTGGTTTGAGAAGCTCAACGGCTTCCACAATTATGGCTTCGCGTTTCTGTTTTCCCAGCTGAATCTGCTCCATCTTTTCCTCTAGCTCTCTTGTAAGCTCTACTGAAACCACGGGTGGACAGTATTTTTCCAGTAGTTCGACTACGTCGAATCCGAGTCCCGTGACGATTATGCGTTCGTCTTTGATGTATTTGCGGTTATACAACGTTTGAATTATGTCAGCCCGCGTGGCTTTTGTCCCGATGCCTTCCTCCTCCATTTTTTTAAGCAAGCTTCCAGGGTTGTAGCGTGGCGGAGGCTTGGTGAACTTGTCTTCTAGAATCACCTTCTTTATTTTAAGCCGGTCTCCTTCCTTTATAGGCGGAAGCATAACTTCTTCGGAGCGGATGTAAGGCGCGTAAAACTTTTGCCATCCTTCTTTAAGCGTTTGTCTTCCGCGGACGAAGAAGCGGTGTCCGTTCACGTTTATGGTTACCTTCATACTCTGTTTGACCGCTGGCTCAGCGAAAACAGCCATAAAACGGCGAACAACCAAGTCCCATATACGCTTTTCCGACTCGTCAAGTTCTCTTTCGGGAAGATTTCCAGTGGGATATATGGCAGGGTGAGCTGGGTCTTCCTTCTTCCCTTCCTTTGGAACCAGCTCGGGTTTTCCGAGAAGCTCGGCTGTAAGCTTCTTGTATTTCGGAACTTTAGATAACCCTTGGAGAATCTTGCGGTAGTTAATCGCCGGCGGAAGCTTCTGGCTGCTGGTTCGAGGATACGATATCAAGGCTTCAAGGTAAAGCCGTTCAGCTATGCCCGAGGTTCTCCGCGGAGTGTAGCCGAACAAGCCGTAAGCTTCAGCCTGCAAAGCGCCCAAATCAAAAGGTATAGGCGGCGCCTGACGAAACTTTCTAACGTCTATCGACTCTATCTGCCCGTCTTTTCCTTTACACGCCTTTATTATCCTGTCCGCTTCGACCTTACGTTCGATTGTGGGCTTCTCGTATTCGGCTTCAAAAACGGATTTACCTATCTGAACCTTCGCCTTTATGCTCCAGAAGGGCGTAGGCACAAAGGAGCGAATTTCTTTTTCCCGTTCAATGAGGAACTTTAACGTTGGGGTCTGCACACGACCAGTGCTAAGAGTTGCATATTTCCCACTCCACCTTTTCGCCGCCAAAGTCAAAGCACGAGAAAGATTCACGCCGTAAAGCCAGTCCACCTCGTGCCGTGTTCGCCCAGCTTCTATCAAGGCAAAATCCAGCGTAGACAAGGGCTTTTCATAAGCAGTTTCCAGCTCCGGCTTAGTCAACGTAGAATACTTCATTCGCTTCGCAACGCTCTCTTTGTTGTCGCAGGCGTACTTCAAAATGCAGTAGCCGATTAGGCTGCCTTCAATGTCGTAGTCGCAAGCATCAACAAAATCCTCAGCGTCCTTCGCAAGCTTGGAAATCGTTTCAATCCACGTTCGAATTTTCTTGGCACCTCTTTCCGCCAAATGACGTGGAGCCCACTTGAAGCTGAAAACCGGATAATAATGCCTTCCGGTGCGTTCTTCCATAACCGTGTATAAATGCCCCAAAGCGGGAACTACAACTATGTCTTTGTCACGTTTCGCCACATAGTAGGGGACACCGTTTTCCTCGATTTTCTTAGCTTTCCCCTTCGCGTCCAACGCGTGCGCTATCCTTTGAGCCGCATCTGGCTTTTCCGTAATTATCAACGTGTATTTTCCCATGCTATTTCCAGCCTTTCCGCGTAAACTGTGAGTTAAGCAAGGCTTTGAGAGATATGCAACTTATACATGGATAGAAAGTGATAAATATTTTGCATGTGTTGAATTGCATGCTCGAAGCGGAGATAAGGATTATGCCTCAAAAAATTATATGCAAACATTGTGGAGCTGTTCTCTACGACGGCACAGATTTAAAACCGCCCGACGAAATCGCCCAAAAACACAACGGAAAATGCCCAAAATGCGGAAGAAAACTATCTCTCATTCCAATAGACGTTGAAGTCAAACCGGCAAAATAATTTAGAAGAAAAACCTTTTCTAACACTCTTAAACGGAAGGAGAAAACTTGCAGCAGGCAAAAAGAACGCATCTATACCAGTTTCACAGAGAAAACGCCGAGATAACCGTGTTCGCAGGTTTTGAAATGCCCTTATGGTTCAAAGGAATAATTCCAGAGCATTTAGCCGTGCGAAACAGCGTGGGAATCTTCGACATCACTCACATGGGAAGAGCAATAATAACTGGACCAGACGCAGAGCAGTTTCTAAACTATGTAACCACAAACAACGTTCAAGCCTTAGCTCCGCTCAGCGCCCACTACTCGCTAATGTGCAACGAAAAAGGCGGAATAAAGGACGACTTCGTTCTCTCAAGACTAGAAAGAGACAAGTTCCTAATGGTCTACAACGCAGCAAACCGCGAAAAAGACTACCAATGGCTCAAAAAAAACGCCGAAAAATTCGACGTAAACATCCAAGACGTTTCAGACAACATCGCCATGTTCGCCGTCCAAGGACCAAAAGCACAAGAAACACTACAGAAAATTTCAAGCGGAGACCTAAGCCAGATTAAAAGGTTCAAGTGCGGCTGGACAGAACTCTCAGGCACCAAAGTGTTTATTTCGCGAACCGGCTACACGGGAGAAGACGGATTCGAAATCTTCGTCTGGGACACACCGCTTTCAAACCCGGATAAAGCCGTAAAAGTGTGGAACACCATACTTGAAGCGGGAAAGGAATTCGGCATCCAACCATGCGGTTTAGGAGCCAGAGACACGTTAAGACTTGAAGCAGGCTTATGCCTATATGGAAACGACATAGACGAAGAAACAACACCTCTCGAAGCTAGACTAAGCTTCGTAGTAAAATTCGACAAAGGAGAATTCATAGGAAAGCAAGCCTTGCTGAAACAACGAGAAGAAGGCATCAAAAAACGAAGAGTGGGAATAGTCATGATAGACCGGGGAATACCGAGAGCAAAATTTGAAATCTACAGGGAAGAACAGAAAATAGGCTACGTAACAAGCGGCACATTTTCACCGCTGCTCCGCAAAGGCATAGCCATGGGATACGTCCAAAAAGAACACGCAAAAGAAGAAACAGAAATAACCATAAAAATACGCCGAAAAAACGCAAAAGCAAAAATAGTTAAATTCCCCCTATACGACGCCGAAAAATACGGATACCGAAGAAAAACCTAAACCAAGGTTTTACCGTAAGAGAAATAAACGTGTTCCCGACTCATTGAAGAGAAGGTAAACCTCAATGCAGCTCCGAAAAAAATTCACAAAAGAAAACCTCGTCAACACCATCAAAAAACTGAAAAAACTTTCAGCTTTACGCTTCACGGTCTCCTACGAAACAGCCCTAACATCCATCATACTCATCCTAATATTCTTCATAGCATTCACGGTAAGAATGCTCCCCCTAAAATGGGAAATCCAAACAGGCGGACTACACCTATCAGAATTCGACCCCTACTTCCAATACCGCTTCACCGAATACATAGTTAAACACGGCTACATATCATGGGCATGGCCAGAACCGTGGATAGACACACAGAGATGGTACCCGCAAGGGATAAACGTGGCAAAAGCAGGATTCCCCGGACTGCCCTTCACAGCAGCATTCTTCTATCAGCTAGTAACCTTCCTAGGCGCCCCAATCAAACTAATGGACTTCTGCGCCGTATTCCCAGCCGTAATGGGAGCCCTAGCATGCATAGCCATATTCTTCCTCGGAAGAGACATAGCAGGCACACCAGCAGGACTCATATCAGCCCTAGTCCTCGCCTTAAGCCCATCCTACATAACAAGAACCTCACTCGGATTCTTCGACGACGAAACAATAGGAATATTCGCACTAATCGTCTTCATGTTCCTATTCCTAAGAGCAATAGACACTGACCGCCCATTCACTTCTTCGATGGGATACTCCTTAGCCGCCGGAGCCTTCCTAGGATACTTCTGCTCCGGATGGGGAGCATCACTATACCCAATAGGAGTAACAACACTCTTCGTGTTCCTGCTGCTTTTGCTAAAACGGTATTCCCAGAAACTCCTATTCGCTTTCAGCCTAACCTTCGGGCTCGGTCTTTTCATAGCAATCAACGTCCCTAGACTAGGAGTAAAATTCTTAGATACATGGGCGATTTTACCGGTCGCGGGGGTATTTGCTCTCTTATGCTTAAACGAGGTTATCAGAAAAACGAAAACCACCAAATGGAAAGCGACGTATTTTGTTATTTTCTTTGGTTCCATAATTGGCGGATTCACGGTGCTCTGGGCATTAGGCTACATGGGCGGAATAGCTGGAAAATTCATCTCTGTCTTAAATCCCTTCCATCGCTTGGGTGTACCGCTTATTGAGTCTGTAGCAGAACATA
>QMXC01000207.1 GCA_003661945.1 Candidatus Bathyarchaeota archaeon
CTATGGAGGAGATTGTTTCACGGAATTACATTGCTGTGGAGAAGCCGGACGTTATCATCAACGTTGTGGATGCTTCAGCTCTGGAACGTAATCTCTATTTCACTATTCAGCTTTTGGAGCTAGGCGCTCCTCTGGTTTTGGATTTGAACCAAGTGGATTTCGCTGCGAAGAAAGGTTTGAAAATTGACGTAGAAAAGTTGTCTAAAATTTTAGGGGTTCCGGTTGTCCCTACGGTTGCTATAACGGGCAAAGGCGTAGACGAGCTGCTTAAAAAAGTTATAGCCCTTGTAGAAGGCGAGGCTGAAACCAGACCCGTTGAAATAGTCTACGGGAAAGAAATTGAAGAGAGAATTCGAAAGCTTGAAAAAACCGTTCTTAAACGGGTTCCTCAACTGTGCAAGGTTTACCCCCCAAGATGGATTGCTGTCAAGCTTCTAGAGCGCGACGTGGACGTTCTCGGGAAAGTGAAAAACTATGCCAAAGGCGCTGAGGTTGCTGACTTGGCTGAAAAGCTCGCTGGGGAACTAGAAAAGATACATGGCGAGCCTTCAACCGTCGTCATAGCTTCTGAAAGATATGCCTTCGCAAGCCGAATTGCAAAGGAAGTTACAACGGTTGAAGCTCCCCCACGGATAGATTTGGAGCAGAAGCTGGACGAGGTTACCACGCACAAAATCTTCGGATATCCCATACTCGCAGCCATAACCGGGCTTATCTTCGTTTTGATATTTATCTTCGGAAATGCCCTTTCCACATTACTCGACGAAGCTTTCAGCGTCTTTATATCCTACGCCGAGGACTGGCTTTCCAGTTTTCTTTCCCCTCAAGCCGTGGAGCTTGTTTGCAACGGCTTTCTGGTGGGCATAGTAGCCGGAATAACCATTGCTCTGCCATACATAATTCCGTTTCACATTCTCCTAGCCTTGCTTGAGGACAGCGGCTACCTTCCCCGAGCCGCCTTTCTCATGGACAACCTCATGCACAAAATTGGGTTGCACGGCAAAGCCTTCATTCCTCTTATCTTAGGCTATGGATGCAATGTTCCAGCGTGCATCGGCTGCCGCATAATGGAAACTGAAAGGGAGAGATTCTTAGCTGGTTTCGTGGTGGTGCTCATTCCCTGCGCAGCGACCAGCGTGATAATCTTAGGGCTTGTAGGCAGATACGTTGGGCTTCACGTTGCCTTGGCGCTCTACATCTTCGATTTGCTCCTCGTTTTTGCTTTGGGAAAAATCATGTTCAAAGCTTTGCCCGGCGAAGCGGTCGGCTTGATCATGGAAATGCCGCCGTACAAGAAGCCCTCATTGAGGAACGTTTTGTTGAAAACTTGGGGGCGGACGAGGGATTTCGTTTACATAGCGTTTCCAATAATTATTGCGGGAAGCGTTGTCATAGAAAGCTTAAGGGTTTTCGGGGTATTAGATATGATGGTTACGGTTATGAGCCCGCTGATCACTGGCTGGCTTGGGCTTCCAGCGGTGACGGGTATACCTTTGATTTTCGGAATTTTACGGAAAGAATTGACGCTTATTTTACTGTCAAGCCTTATTCCGCTCGAATCTTTAACTCCGGTGCAAATGATAGTTTTCTCCCTTGTCACTATGATTTATATTCCATGCATCGCAACGATTGCGGCTTGTATCCGAGAGTTTGGGTGGCGGAGAGCCTTCATGATAACATTCATAGACATCGGACTTGCATTTCTTCTAGGCGGGATAGCTTACCATCTGCTTTCATTGTTTATGTAAAAACGTTTAGGGTTGCGGTGGAGGTGGCTGCTGTGGTGGAGGTTCGCCGGCTGGCCTTATAATTATGGGTCTGCCTTCCATTATGGCGCACATGATTTTTCTCCGAGCGTTTCCAGCGAGTCTCCAAACAGTGTTTCTCGAAACATTCATTCTTGTTCCAGCTTCTTCAAAAGAGAGCCCTTCGAGGTCTACAAGCCTCAAGGCTTCGATTTCTGCTGCTTCGAGGATTACGGGTGGAAAACCGGAAGGTGGGAAAGGGTCGAATCTTCTGATTGGTGGGATAAAGCCTATTCTAACGGGTTTTGGCGGTCTTCCGATTGGTCCTTGTCTTCTTCTGTGGCACAG
This sequence comes from Candidatus Bathyarchaeota archaeon, assembly GCA_003661945.1. Classification (GTDB taxonomy): domain Archaea; phylum Thermoproteota; class Bathyarchaeia; order Bathyarchaeales; family UBA233; genus UBA233. The sequence continues at coordinate 2,094 of QMXC01000207.1, forward strand.
TCGGCGCATTCGTCGAGCCATAATTTATGTGATATATCCCAAAATTTATATACGTTTCTGTCAGCCCCATCATTTTTCCGAAACAGCTATAGCGTTCGACGGACATCGCCGAACACATTCCATGCAGCCGGAACACTTCTTCGGATTAACAACCACCGGCTGTTCATCTAGAAACTCGAGAACGCTGAAAACGCAACTTTTCACACATTCGCCGCAGCGTAAACATGCGTCATAGTTGATTTTAATTTCCCGTATCAACTTGGACTCCTCAGCTGAAAGGTTTATGAAAGTCTCTGCGGCAACGTTCTTTCATGGATTTTGATTGCTGCTACCAGAAAGGCTAACGCGAAGAGGATTATAGCTGCGAAGTCTACGGTGATGGGGAAGTAGCTTGTCTGCTGGGTCGAGTATCTTGTCAGGTCTACGAAGTATGTTAAAGGCGAAATAGAAGCTAAAATTCGGCTCCAAAGCGGCATTTGCCCCAGCGGTATGAAGACTCCGCTTATGAAGAGCAACGGGAATTTTACGAGCGACGAAACCATCATCACGGTTGCAGGAATATCCGA
>QMXC01000208.1 GCA_003661945.1 Candidatus Bathyarchaeota archaeon
GGGAGTTTGGTCTGGCGGTGGCAACGCTGGACCTGACTTGGAATCTATTGTGGGCGGTTTGGAGGTTGCTACGCTTGTTTTTATGAAGTTTAAAGTGGTTGACAGCGAGTTCGTTGAGCTTCCCATAAAGACCGTGGACACGGGCTACGGCATCGATCGTTTTGCTTGGCTGTCCCAAGGCACGGTGAGCTGTTTTCACGCTGTTTACCCGTCTATTCTCGACAAGGTTATGGGCATGGCTGGGCTCGAAGCGCCCGATGAAAAGCTTCTGGCTGAGGTTGCACGGGTTTCGGGGATGCTGAGCTTAGACAAGTCTTCGAGTAGGATGGAAGCTCGAGAGGAAATTGCCAAACTTGTCGGTGTTTCAGCTGAAGAGCTGCATAGGCTTCTGTCTCCTTTAGAAAGGGTTTTCGCCGTTGTTGACCACACAAAGAGTTTAGCTTTTCTACTCGCCGAGGGAGTGGTTCCATCCAACATTCAGGAAGGCTATCTGGCTAGGCTTTTGTTCCGGCGGACATACCGTATGTTGAAAATGCTCGGCATTTCTGACAAGCTTCCCGAAATAGTGGATTTGCAGATAGGTTTCTGGTCAAAGGATTATCCACATTTGAAGGAAATGAGAGATGAAATCTTGGAAATGGTTTCTGTCGAGGCTGAAAAGTTTGAGCAGACCTTGCGTAAGGGCGAAAACCTTGTGAGACGAATAGCGAAAGAGCTGAAGGCACGTAAGGCTTCTTTGATTCCGCTTGAAACATTAACGGAGCTATACGATTCTCACGGAGTTCCACCTGAGATCGTAGAGGAAACCGCGAGGAAGGAGGGAGTGGCGGTAAAGGTTCCGGAAAACTTCTACGCGGTAATCGCTCAGCGCCATCTACAAGCGGCTCCAAAACGGGAAAAGGAGAAGTTTGAAGTTTCCGAAGAAATGGTCACGGGGCTTCCGGAAACTAGGCTTCTGTTCTACGAAGATCAATACCAGCAGAAGTTCGCAGCGAAAGTAATCAAAGTTTTGACCGGTAAACACGTGGTTCTAGACCAAACATGCTTTTATCCCGAGGGCGGAGGGCAACCTCCAGACACGGGGCATTTGCTCTTCGACGGTAAACGTGCCGAGGTTGTTGACGTTCAAAAGGTTGGAAAGGTTGTTGTGCACGAGCTTAAAGGAGCTGTTCCGAAAGAGAACAGCACGGTTGAAGGCGTAATTGACTGGGAGAAACGATACAGCCTGATGAAACATCATACCGCAACCCACGTTTTGATGGGCGCTGCGAGGCGAGTGCTCGGGAAACACGTGTGGCAGTTCGGCACTCAGAAAGGAGTTGAAAGCTCACGGCTCGACATTTCGCATTATCGAAGATTAACCCTTGAAGAAGTCTATAAAATCGAAGCTTTGGCTAATCAAGCTATCTCGAGAGCCATCCCTGTCGAAGCATGTTGGATGCCTCGGAACGAGGCTGAAAGGCTTTACGGTTTCAGGCTTTATCAAGGCGGAGCCATTCCGGGTAAAGATATCCGTGTGGTAAAAATAGGCGATTGGGATGTGGAAGCATGCGCCGGGACGCATCTTAGAAACACGGGTGAACTCGGCTTCATTAAAATTCTCAGAACAGAACGCATACAAGATGGTGTGGAAAGACTCGTTTACAGCGCGGGGCTAGCTGCCTTGAAGCCGATACAAGAACGGGAAAAACTGCTGTTGCACGTGGCTTCGACGCTTAACGCGCCTCTGGAAAAGCTTGCTAAAACGGCTGAACGCCTAGTCAACGAATACAAAGAAACACGTAAACAAAGAGAACGTTTGCTCGAAGAACTCGCAAAGCTTAGAGCTGAAAAACTCCTAGGTAAAGCCGAGAAAATCGACGGCGTAAAACTCGTGATAGACTCCATGAAAGAGGAAGACGCTGAAGTTCTAATAAAAATCGCCAACCAAATCGTCACTTCGCATCCGGACACGGTGGCAATTCTCTTTGGAGTTAACCGCACAGCAAAAATTGTGGTGATGGCTGGAAGAAAGGCTTTAGAAAACGGCGTTGACGCAAGGGAAATAGCCCGAGAAGCCGCTTCCATGCTAGGCGGCGGAGGAAGCGGAAAACCAAACTTCGCCCAAGGAGGAGGAACCCGAACCCAAAAACTCGCCGAAGCAATTCGAAAAGCCGAAGAAACCCTAAGAAGACAGATTAGAAAACCGAAATAGATTAAAGAAACTTCAGCTTTCTATTTGTGTGGTGCCTTTAATGAGGGATCGTTTCCTCTAGAAACAAAACCTTTAATAACCCACAAGGCAGTTCAGAAGATTTCATGGAATTTTTGAAACAAGTCGAGGAAAAATGGCAAAAAGCTTGGGAACAAGCCAAAATTTTCGAAGCAGACCCAGAGAAAGGCAAGCCTAAATGTTTCGTGACTTTTCCCTACCCCTACATGAATGGACCTTTGCATATGGGGCATGCCTTTACGGCTACGCGCATAGACGTTTACGCCCGGTTTAAACGCATGCAAGGCTTCAACGTGTTGTTTCCTTGGGCTTGGCACTGGACCGGCGAAACTATAGCTGGAGCAAGCGAACGGATAAAGCAAGGCGACCAGTCGTTCATAAAGCCGCTACTGGAAATCGACGGTGTTCCGGAAGAGGAAATCAAAAAGTTTGTTGACCCCTTCTA
>QMXC01000209.1 GCA_003661945.1 Candidatus Bathyarchaeota archaeon
AGTATCATCCATGCCAAGCCATTGCCGATTTGATGACCATGAAGGAGGTTAAGGGAACCCTAAACGGCGTAAAGCTGGTTTACATAGGCGTGCACAACAACGTTTGCAACTCGCTTATCGAGGCATGCACCAAAGTAGGCGTGAAAATCACAGCGGTTACGCCTTTAATCCACGAGCCGGCAAAGGATGAGGAGCTAATAGCCGAGGCGAAGAAGACAGGGCTATACACGACTACACTAGACGCAGATGAAGCCGTAAAAGACGCGGACTTCGTCTACACGGACACTTGGGTTGACATGGAGCTCTTTCTGGACCCGAAATTCGCCGAGGAAAAAAGGCGGCGAATGAACATTATGATGCCCTACCAGATAAACGCCGAACTGTTAAAGGATAGCCAAGCCTACGTGATGCACGACATGCCCATACACCGCGATTATGAAATAAGCGCCGAAATGATAGAAGACCCCCGTTCAATAATCTACCAGCAAGCCGAAAACAGGCTACATACAGCTAAGGCGATACTACTGACACTCATAAAGAAGTAACCGCTACACCGTTCTTTTCTGACATAAAAAAGGAAAAGCAACAATATTCCCCAACCCGAAGTTGGTCATGTTCCGGTTTCGTTTCCTAAAGAAAATTAGTGGACCGGGGGGGATTTGAACCCCCGACCTCCTGAGTGCAAGTCAGGCGTTCATACCAAACTGAACTACCGGCCCTTGACTGTGCTCTGAGGGAATTCAATTTCAAATTCCAGTTTATTTAGTTTTTGAAAATGAGGGCCGAGGCCGGGATTTGAACCCGGGCGCCGGGCTCCACAGGCCCGTAGGCTACCAGGCTACCTCACCTCGGCCACTTTCCAACATTATTTTCCTGGCTTCCGTTGCTTCTGTTGCTTCTGTTGGGGTGTTGCTTCGCTTATGTTGTAGGCGGTTCTAACAATGAATTTTGCTTGACGGCTTTAAACAGTTTTTGGTTTATCTGAACACGATGAGGGTTATCAGCCGTTATTCTGACGGTGCATAACTGCTTTCACTTTTCCATGTTTAATTGCTGCTAAAATGTCGTTTATGTCTGTGGAAGAAGCGTCGATTTCCGTGTATGCTGTCCAGAGCTGTTCCCGTCTGTGAGCGTCGCTTCCGCCTACTCCGGGCAAGTTTAAGCTTTTTGCTAGTTCTTCTGCTAGTTTGTTTTCTTTTTTGGATGATCGTCCGTTGCATGTTTCTATAGCGTCTGCTTTTATGTTTCGCGCTAGGTCGCCTATGCCCATCACGCGGTAGGGGTGAGCAACGATTATTACAGCGTCGTTTTCCCTTGCGAAGTCAACCGCTTCCAGCAAGGAGAGCGGACGATTCGGCGTTTCGGTTATGCCCAGAATCGTTAAGTGCCCTTCGAAAGTGCTCACCTCCACTCCGGGGATGATGATGACGTCTGCGTAGTCTGAAGCCCACCGTTTCGCTTCGAAGTATCCGTTAATGGCGTCGTGGTCTGTTATCGCAGCTGCCTTCAAAAAGGGGTGAGCATGGAGCTCCTCCACTATAAGCCTAGGCGGTATATGCGCATCTCCGGAATAAAACGTGTGCACGTGGAGGTCTGCGCATATCATGGTTAAGGCTTCCCCCAACGGTTTCCACTTAAAACCTTGAGAGGTATTTTCCTTTTCTTGCAAGCTCTCTCGCATGCTTCGGTTACTACTTCATTCCAGTTTTCACGGTCTTCAACAAAAATTATTTCCTTGTAACCCGATTTTTTGATGTAGTTCGCCACTTGTTCGGCTACGTAGCGTTTTGTTTCCAAGTCTATGGGGAGGGCAATTTCATATTGGGAAAGCGGGTATGTTTCGTCTAGCTCTATGGGAACGACGCCGAAAGGCGCTGCATAAAAACATAAATGCGCGTTTTCCAGCTTTTCTAAAGCTTCTTTCCGCAGAATTTTAACAATTCTACGATACTCTTTCGATTTGTGGAAGGGTTTTTCAGCCGTCTGCGGCAGCAAAATAAGTGTTTCAGCTTTTTCCGGAGGGGAATACCTCTCTTCAAGCCTTTTCCTGTGGCGAACAACTTCTGGCCGAGCTAGGTCTACGGCGTCGAAAAAGAAAAGCCCACTCTTCTTCGTTAAGGAGCTGTGCTCTTCTAGATAAGCCGCGTATTCTTTCAGTTTTTTCAACGCTTGGAACAGCGCGGGGTGGCTTTGGCTTTTCAGCCGCAGGTATTCCCACAAGCGACCGTTTATTATGGCTTGTTTGACGCGGTTAATCTCCGCAATGCACACGTAAAGATTGTGCATCGCTAGAATTCGCTGCCTATCCATGGCTAACTCGTCTCGAACTTCGCTGGGCGTTCTCCCCGTGCACACTGGGCAGCTGCATGGAAAATATTCCATCTCGTTTAGCCGCATGGTTCCATACGCGGTCATGTAGCGGTCTTCTTTTGCGTAGAGTGCGTAGGCGGCGGAATCGAAAAGGTCGCAACCTAAGGCTACTGCTAGAGCAAACATCACTGGGTGTCCAGCGCCGAAAAGATGTAACGGTTTTTCCTGAGGCAGGTTCATCTTAGCAGTCATAATCATGTCAACAAGCACGTCAAAACGATATTGTTCCATAACTTGCGTTGGGCTTCCCAAAGCATAAATGTGAAACGGCAG
>QMXC01000210.1 GCA_003661945.1 Candidatus Bathyarchaeota archaeon
GCCTTATGAACTATTTTCATAACGAAGTCGTCGAGTTCCTCTTCATCTCGGAAGATAACGTTTGTTCGGATGTTCTCGTAACGCCTATGCCATAGGTATATTGGTTTGTTGACGCCGCTGCAACTTATGTCCTCAACATACGGGTCAAACCTCAAAGGGTCAATCTTTCCGTAGCCGACGATGTCCCTCTCCAAGTAATACAGTATCTTCCGAACGCCAACAGAGGAAATGCCGCGGAGAACTTTCTGATGTTTAGCGATTATTATAGGCATTTGTCTCCGGAAGGATTCAGCCAAAGTTTCATCTTGCTCAGGAGCCTTTAACTCGTATTCCAGAATGTTGCGCATCCTAAAGTAGCCTTCACGCTCCTCGTTTGACAAGGGCAGCTCATCCACGATGTAGAGATATTCAGCGGTCTCCTCGTTCCTAAGAATAGAAGCATAAGAGAAAGGAGGCTTCAACGGGTAAGACTCTACTTCCACGTATCCTTCCGGAGTGCCCCACGTTTTCAAGTCCAAATACCCGATTAACGCCTCTTCAGCACGCAACATTTCCTCTTCGATATCTTCCGCGTCTAATTCGCGCTTACGCAGTTTAAACTTGAACTTCAAGGCTAGCTGCCTCCTCCAGAAAAGCTCAACACGAGACTAGGCGTTTCATCAACCATTAGGCATTCGAGAACCGCAAAGCCGTATCCGCTAAAATAGCAGCCCGACACGTTAAGCGGTCTCGGAAGATAAACCCGCAAATCCCAAGTGTCATCAGTCGGGGTTCTCCCAAATCCGCCTTCCACCCAAGCCCGAGCGGAATCATTACGCAAGCGCACCCAATACGCGCGGTCTCCAATAGCGGAAGGCATCTCAAGAACCGCCCTCACTGTAGAGTTTGTAAAAACAGCAAACGCTGAGACTTCGGTTGCCTTTGCCGCTAACTGGTTCAAAACGGCTCTTAACTTGTATGCCTCTGGAACAGCTTGCAACGTATTCGCATAAGCAGAGAAGGAAAATATCAACAGAGTGCTTACAGCCGTTATAGCAGCAAAGGTATAAACGTAGCCGGCGGCAACGGAGACCATCCTCGCTACACCTCCATTTTTAGAAGCCTAACGTAGCACGTCACAACCTCAACGTTCACGACGGCGCCATCTTCGCGTGAAATTACGGGAAGCCAAACAGTTGTTTCCACGCCGTCTAAAACAGATTGTACACCGAGGGAAGAAATTGAACTGTTAAACTCGTAGCTGCAAAAAGTAAAAGCCACGTTAACCGCGGAAACGCGAACATAAAATTTCCCTCTAGCTTGAAAACCATTGGAAACATTGAAGCTTACGACGTAAATGCGGAAAACATTAACAGGTTTGCCGTCGCTTTCTCCAGCCGAGACCGAAGAGGCAAAGGGACGGTAACAGAGAACTACTTCGGAGCCATTAACCGTTGGCAAAAGATAGACTTGCGGCATAGCAGAAGAACTGTCGTTTACTATGGCAGCGCTGCTTCCCTCCAAGAAAAAGAGGTCTCCTACTTCTTCAGTATGAGGGAGCAAATAGACGGCTTCCCCAACCGAAGAATTGTAAACAGTCGCAGAGAAGGAACTTCCGTTAGTTAAGGTCAAAACCAGATTTCTAGCTTCAGGGTCCACTGTGAATACACCACCGTAATCTTTGAAACAAACAACCCTCGACGAGCTCGGAAGCCACGCCACATCTTCAACAGCTTGTTTCAGAAAAAGCATATTCTGCTTCGCAGCTGAAGCCTTCAGAAGTGCTCCCCGTGTTTGAATCCGTATGACGGCGAAGCAGTAAGTGGTGGAAACTATTATAATGAGGGAAACGAAAAGCATGAGAAAAGTCACGGGAATAGCGAGCCCTCTACGTGAACGGATAATCCGCAGCGCATCCCGCTTAAAGCCAGCCTTTCTCATGCCAAATCCTCTCTCAAGCTTCGAAACGCCTCTTTTACGCTCTCCTCTACCAACCTTCGAGTTCATCTTCAACTTTGAAATAATAATACAGTTTGTGTGTAGAACAAAACTACACATCAATATTCGAGATACGCTTACAATTTTCGAAGAAAGGAGGGAATAGAAAAAAGAAAGAGGAAGTTCTCTAGCTGGAAGCTTCTACGTTGGCTTCCTTGTAGTACTGCGCGTTAGCAGTGAAGGCCATTACGCCGACAGTTACTCCGATGTCGCTAACGGAAATGTGGTCAGGGTTCTTTATGTATACAATCATCGTATAGCCCGAAGGCAAGATTATATCAGTGCTCGCTTGTTCCATAGTATAGCTACCGGTACCTATAGTAATGGTTGCGCCATCGCTCAGGCTTGCATCTGCCACGAAGCTTAGGTCATTATTGATTGTATCCGTGGTTTTGTTATAGAACACGGAGCTCCACGAACATTCTTGGCCTCTCACGGTAATCTTGTCGATGACAACGTCACGTCCACCGGTATTAATCACTAGGAACGCGGCTTCCGAGAACGATGAGCCATCATGCCATACATGCAGCTTAAATATTTGTAGGCTTTCTTCTTGTACTCGTGTGGTTGTCACGTTGATAGCGTAGAACGTAACAACCGTAGCTAGTAGCACTGAAACCACTAGGATTATCAGCGTCGTCA
>QMXC01000211.1 GCA_003661945.1 Candidatus Bathyarchaeota archaeon
CTATTAGAAAAACAGACAACCACATAAATTTTATCCAACCAACAAATTATTATCATGTGAAACGCTGCTCCAAACGCGGCCGTAGTCTAGCCTGGTAGGACTTCGGCCTCCCGAGCCGACGACCCGGGTTCGAATCCCGGCGGCCGCACCAGCGTTTAAAACTGAGCTGTTCCACAAGCCTTTTAAGATGAGTAACTGCAACGTGTTAGCAGTGTATGTTTATGCCTAAGCCGAAAAGTTGGACGGAAAAGCTTAGAGAAAACAAGGGGCTTCCGAAGGTTGAGGAGATTCCGGAGAAATTGAAGAAGCGATGGGGTGAAGGAACCATGGTTATCCCGGCGCCCATAGAGGTGGATGAAGTCATGCGGAAGGTGCCGAAAGGAAAGCTTATAACAGTAAATGAGATTCGTGCAGCCTTGGCTAAGAAGCATGGAACTGATGTCTGTTGTCCGTTAACCACGGGTATCTTCGTTTGGATTGCAGCTTACGCAGCAGAAGAGCAGAAGCAAAAAGGCGAAAAGACCATTACGCCCTATTGGAGAACGCTTAAAACGGGCGGAGTTTTAAACCCGAAATATCCCGGCGGTGTGGAAAAACAACGGGAACTGCTGGAAAAGGAAGGGCACAAAATTGTTCAGAAAGGCAAAAAATACGTGGTTTTAGACTACGAGAAAGCCCTGGTGAAACTGTAATAGCGAAGGGTTCTGCAAAGCTTATTTGCTTAATCAATAGAATTATAGATGGTGAAAGGTTTTGCCTACCTACGTGTTGTTGTCTAAACTGACCGATGAAGGTTGGAAAACCATTCGAGAAAACCCGGAGAGAATAAAAGAAGTCAACCGGGAAATCGAAGCGTTCGGCGCCAAGGTTCTACATCAGTGGGCTGTGCTGGGACAATACTAATTCGTCAACATAGTTGAAGCCCCGGACAACGAGACCATAGCAAAAGTTTCCATAGAACTCGGCTCCCGCGGAACAATCCAAATAACCACCTTGGCAGCCATACCCATAGACAAGTTCATAGCTTCAGTGAAACAGAAATAACCCATTTCAAGCCCTTTTATCTTCTTCCCTCTTTTGTATTAACAAAACCACATATGGAGAAGGAGCAAGATTCGGGTTGAACCTGGAGGAAATGAAAAAAGAAATTGAAAAACTGGTTATAGCGAAAGGCTTCTACAACCGTCCCGAAGACGTGCCGAGAAAACTTCTCTTCGCCTTCATAGAACTTGGAGAAGCAAGCGACGCGTGGAAAAAGGGGAAAAGCGAAGAAGAAATCGCCGAAGAACTAATCGACGTAATCTTCTACGTCCTAGACACAAGCCGACTCGCCTGCCCATCCATAAACATGGACGAAATGTTCATTCGAAAACTTGAGAAAAACTGGAAACGACCCTTCCAATACGGAGAAGGACACCGCGCAAAAACCCACAAAACAAAGAATTAGAGCTAAACATGGAAACAATTCATCTATCCTAATTTGGCTATGACGGTTGGAAGTTGGCAAAGGTTTTTTATGCAGTAATCCGCATGCGCGTTCGGTGTCTCGTTGAGATTTTCCATAGTGTAGAACTGTGAAGGAATGAATATGGTTTTCATTCCAGCGTTTTTCGCGCCTTTTATGTCTTCTTTCGGGCTGTCGCCGACGAAAACCGATTCTTCCGCTTTTACCTTGAGGGTGTTTAGGGCTTTTCTGAAAATTTTCGGGTGAGGCTTACGCCATCCCACTGCGTGCGAAACTAGGATTACGCTAAAAAATCTGGATAGTTGAAGTTTTCTAAGTGCGGCGTATATTACTGGCGCATAGGTGAAATTCGAGATTAGCCCGGTCTTGTAGTGGGCTGAAACCCATTTTAACGTTTTTTTGGCGCATTTCCGCGTTTTCAAAGACGCCAAATAGTCTCGAAAGAAGGCGTTGACTGCTTGTTTCACTCTATCATCTTCTGGAGTTGATTTGTATCCCAGCTCATTTAGCGCTTCTGATATCCAAACAGCGTTCGTGACTTCCACAAGCTTTCCGTATCTAACCTCGCGATACTTCAAATGAGCCTTTCTGTAGGCTTCTAGAAAACGGGCTGAATCCACATCAAACCCAGCATCTGCAACGCTTTCGCAAAGCTTCCGCACCGAATCCTCATAAGAATAGCCAACCACGCTGACCAAAGTGCCTATGAAATCGAAGATTACCGCTTTAACCGGCAAATGGGTTCGCCCTTTTCAATTTCGTAATGTTCCTAATCTTCTAAGCCCTAGATTAGCCTTACCATAAGTAAGAATTTTATTAAAGAAACTTCTAGCCTATTACAGCGTAAACGACGCCGGGATGGCAGAGCGGACTAATGCGCAGGCCTTGAGAGCCTGTGGCCCTTTGTGGGCCGCGTGGGTTCAAATCCCACTCCCGGCGCCAAAATGCCTTGTTTTGTGTTATGCTAGCTTGTTTGTTATGTATGGGGCTAGGAGGATTGTTAGCAGGACGAGGCTCCATATTCTTCCTTCCAAGATGTTGTAGTCTGCGAGGAGTTTTTCCCAAGGGTTTCCGAAGACGTAGTGTCCGGCAGCGA
>QMXC01000212.1 GCA_003661945.1 Candidatus Bathyarchaeota archaeon
CTCCTCCTTCCTTACTTCCTCTGGCTCTTCGCTTCTGTCGAACGTGGAGACAATCAGGTCGAGTTCCATGCAGGTCTTGATTATCTCCTCTGAGTATTTTATGTTAATCGCGGCCCTCATGGACGGGTCGTGTTCCATTGTTGCGAGTATAATCCTCGCTATGTGGCTTGAGGCGCCGAACCTGACGCTTCCCAGTGGTTTCGGCTTTCCGTGGTACTTCACTATTCTCCCGTCCACGGCCGCGATGTCCTCCACACCTCTGGCGGAGGGCAGAGCCATTCCAACGTTGGTTCCAACCTCCGGGATAAACTCCCCGAAGCCATCCGTGGATTCTATCATGCTAACCGCTTCGTCCACGTTTTTAAGCACTCTCCACCTTTCAGCGTCGATCTCAAGCCAGAAGATGGGATTTACGGGCTTTCTCCCTCCTCCAATCATCACCGGGTTTCCTACAGCAACATCTATGAATTTTTCCGCGTGGAAAACAGCATCCGCGGGCTCCAGGCCCTTAGCTATGTACGCTGCTATCGCGGCGGAGAAGCTGCAACCGCTCCCGTGGGTGCCTGGCTCCTCAAGCCTGGGCTTCTTAAAATGAGTTATTTCTCCCGCGTGGAACATCACATCAATAACGGTGTCACCCGTTGCCTCCAGATGTCCCCCCTTGATTACTACCACTTCTGGTCCGAGGGTGGAGATGACGCGTGCAGCCTCCTCCATGTCCTTGACCGAGCTGATCATGGTGTCGGCTATGACCGAGGCTTCTGTGACGTTCGGTGTAACCACCTGGCACAAGGGGATCAGGTTCTTCACTATTTTTCTCTCGGCGGCTGGGGTTACCAGTCTGTCGCCGGAGCCCGCCCATATCACTGGGTCCACGACGAGGGGGAAGCCGTGCTCGTTCTGCTCGTTGCACACAAGCTCTATCACCTCCGGCTCGTATAGCATTCCTGTTTTGGCCGCGTCAACCTCTATGTCGTCGGTTACGACATCAATCTGGGCCATTACGATTTCTGGGGGGATGGAAATAATGTCTCGCACGTAGAGCGTGTTCTGTGCGGTGACTGCGGTGACTGCGCAGGTTCCGTGGACGCCCAGCGCTGCAAATGTTTTGAGGTCCGCTTGGATGCCTGCTCCTCCGCCCGAATCAGAGCCCGCGATTGTCAGGGCCACGGGAACTTTCAAACCACAACCTCCAAAAAATCCAGCTACTACAGAGTAAGAAATGTAAATAAGACCTATTAAATAAATCTATACCAGCATACACACAATTCTTGACGTATGCAGCCCTAATAGAGATTACTCTTATAACCGGGAGAAAAATTACCTATTGTAGAGTCGGCTCAATTAACCGCACGGTGATGTTGGAGTCTTGCTCATAATATTCTGCGGTATACCCAGTGTTGGAAAGACCCTGATTGCAAGGAGGCTTGCTGTCGAACTTGAGAAGAGGGGCCGCCCAACGTTTGTTGTTGGCTCCGATGATATACGCCGCCTCGTCCCGGCGCACGAAGAGGAGTTCGACCCAGGGCGTGAATCCTTCATAAAGGAAACAACACTCCATCTAGTAGACTACCTTCTGGGGAAGGGCAAAACCGTGATCAGCGATGACACCAACTACTACAACGCTATGCGCAGGGACCTCATTGAGATCGCGAGGAGGAACAACACAGATTACGCCATAGTGTACGTCTACGCCCCCGTAGAGTATGCCCTGAAGTGGAACAGGGAGCGCGGGGAGCCGATTCCGCCCGAAGTTATCCAGCGGATACATGAGAGATTCGATGTTCCCGGTAAAAAGTACAGATGGGACCAACCTATTGTCTCGATAGACTCTTCGGAGACACGGCTTGAAGAAGCTGTGAAAACCATCCTCCAAAAACTTGACGAACTGAAACCTCAGGGAGAGGTTAAGAGGTTTTCAGACTCTGGGTTAGGTAGGTCCGAGGAGATTGACCGCGTCACGCGTAGGATAGTCGGAAGGGTTCTGGCTGAGGGTGGGGATGAGCGTCTTGCGCGGCGTTTGAGTTCTCTTAGGAGGAGCTTTGTGAAGGAAGCGTTGGAAAGGAATCTCAGTCTGGCTCAGGTCGAGAGCGAGTTTACCGAGAGGGTTAGGAGCGTGTTGAACGGTGAGGCTCACTGACTGGATACCCCGAGACGGCGACGCCATACTAACGGGAGAGGGTTTCGTTTTTTACACGTTCGGGTACGTTCACCCGAGGGATAGGGTAGTATCCTTCATCAAGTATATTCCAAAGGAATTCCAAGATTATTTCGATGTTCCTTGGCTGCCGTACGAGTGGGAGTTGGAGGGTGTTAGGCTCGTGCGGCCGGAGAAGCTCTACTCCCCTAAAATTTATGATTCTGTTGTAAACTCTCTCAGAGAGATTATTCCCGATGCGGTGTACTTCAACCCATACGTTGGAAAAGAACTCGTCACCGTGCCCAGAGTGCACATAAAAAGGGTTTATGTTCCCCAGGAACGCTTACAATTCCTTCTCGGTAAAAGAGTCCACGATGAACTTGAAAGAAAAGCGGTGGAGATCATAACGCTGCTGTCCC
>QMXC01000034.1 GCA_003661945.1 Candidatus Bathyarchaeota archaeon
AAAAAGCGTTCTTCCCGGAGTTTCAGGCTTAGAGACTATTCGTCATAACCACGCCATGCTGCTTCATCCGAAAGCTAGGACGGGAAACCTTGAGGGAAACCCTGTTCATGAAGACATGACCGAAGCCGCCCGTCTGGCAAAAGTGGATTTCATTTTAAATGTGGTTCAGAATAAGAAAGGCGAAATCGTAAAGGCTTTTGCTGGAGACCTTGAACAAGCCTTTTATGAAGGAGTGAAGCTCGTCGAAGCAATGTATAAAATTCCTATCGAGCGTAGAGCCGACATAGTGCTGGTCAGCCCCGGAGGAGCCCCGGCAGACATAACGCTTTTCCAAGCCTACAAGGCTGTTGACAACGCCTTAGACGTTGTGAAACGTGGCGGCGTGATAATTCTAGTTGCAGAATGCCCCGAAGGACATGGGAACCAAGTTTTCTACGAGTGGATGGTGAAGTTCAAACGGTTGAAGGATGTAGAGCGGCAGATTCGACGTAATTTCGTGTTGGGTGGGCATAAGGCTTACTACTTGATGAAGGCGTTGGAGAAAGCGCGGATAATTCTGGTTTCTTCTATGCCGGACTATTATGCCACGAACGTTTTTCGCCTTGACACTGCGCGTGCCGTAAACGAGGCTGTGGAAGAAGCGTTCCGTGCGGTTGGAAGAAAGGCTAAGGTTTGGGCTCTGCCTCTGGGAAACTTTACTCTGCCCGTTGTTAAGGCTGAGGGATGATCTCTGGATGCGAAAATTTAACTGGAGCTTCCGCAGAACTCTAAACTATAAACAGAAGTGAAGCCGAATTGCAGAAAACTTTCCGTTTACGCACGTTCAAGCCCTCTGACCTAGAACGCGTTGTTTACATAAACCGCGTGTGCCTTCCAGAAAACTACTCTAGCCTCTTTTTCCTCGACTTGTATAGGCGTTTCCCTGGAACTTTCATAGTAGCTGAGGAAAACGGCGAAGTAGTAGGTTACATCATGTGCCGAATCGAAACCTCCCTTGCGAACCTCGGCTTTTCGGGAATAATAAAAAAGGGGCACGTAGTTTCAATAGCCGTGCTTCCAGAACATCAACGTCGGGGAATAGGCTCCGCGCTGATGCTTAAAGCAATGGAAAACATGCCCCGATACAACGCTAAAAAATGCTTCCTCGAAGTTCGAGTAACCAACGAGCCGGCGATTAAAATGTATAAAAAACTTGGTTTCCAAATTAAACGTAGAATACGCGGATACTACATGGATGGAGAAGACGCATACCTCATGGAAAAAGACCTGCCTTAAGCCTAGTGTTTTATTATCCGTTGCAGAATTTTAACAGGCTTTGATGTCACTTCTAATTCTCCATTTCTCACATCGTCCACCATTGCTTTCACGTCGCAGTCATACTGTTCTCGACAAATCTGAATAAGTTTCATGCCCTTCTTTACCGCGTAGGAAAGAATGAGCCTTGCGCCATAGCCGACGCCGAACTTTCTCGTCACAAAATATTCCTTTAAGAGAACCTTGCCCCACTCTAGGTCGTGTTCCCAGCAGTCGAGGAAAAGCTCTCCCTGCGTAGGCGTCATTTTTTCTAGGGTAAATGATGTTGTTCGGTCTTTCATAGCGCCCATGGCAACGTAGAACAATGGTACTATCAGGCTTTTGAAAGGCTTTAGCTCTCTAACTAGCTCAATCGTTAACTCTGTGTCTTTTTCCTCTTCGCCTGGAAGCCCAATTATAAGCGTGGCGCACGGCACCCAATTGTTTTCTGCTAGTATCTCAAAGGCTTCCACAACCATACTTGGCCAATCTTCAGGTTTGAAGGGTTTGCATTTTCCGCTCATGTGTTTTTTAATCATTCTGGGGCTTCCGGTTTCAACTCCTGTCTGCCCGCTCATCCACGAGTCTTTGCGCACGTCGAGTATGCTGGACAGTTCCTCTATAAGGTCTGGCGCGGCGGCTACCGATGAAAGGGCGAAATGGCTTATTCCCACCGACTCTACGCCAGGATAGTTCTTCACGGTTCTGAAAAGTCCAGCTACAGCTTCTCTGTTGATTTGGAAGCCCTTCGCTTTGTATCTCAGAACATCTTCTGCATGCAGCAACGGGCGTCTACCGGCTCTCAGGTTCACCTCAACTTCCTTGAGTATGTCCTTTATCGGGCGGCATCTGAACTGTTGAAGGGTTGGAACGCAAAAACGGCATCCCCTCCCGCATCCTCGAGCTATTTCTACGAGCCCGTCTATCGTGGCATTCCTTATGACCGGAATTTCATCCACCGGGACAACCTCTCCGTGGACAACTTCGGGCAGTTGCTCGCCTTTTACAGCTTTCTCAAAAAGCTGTCCAACCACCCTTTCTCCTTCTCCTATCACGACGCAGTCTATTCCAAGCTTTTTTCGTACGTGCTCGGGTTCAAGTTGCCACGAGCCGGGTCCACCGACGATTATTTTCGGCTTATACTTCTTTATTGCGGGATGATTTAGCAGTTCTTTGAACTTTATCTTCATGTAGGCTTCTCCGCCGAGCACTTCTGTGAACGTGGTTGTCGCGGGTCCTATCCCTAACGGGTCGTTTTCCGTTACTCCAACAACCCGAGTGTTTGGTCCTATCACTTTGTGTAAGTGTTCCGGATGCGCCACAACTACTTCGTCTGCTTTGAAGCCGTATTCCAGCAACGCAGCTTCGACTTTCCTTGTTCCGTAAGGTGCGTATTTCGCAGCTCCGTTTTCTAAAACTCCTACAGAAGGGCAAAAAAACGAAAAATAAGCCCAGTCCGGTATTATCCCCTTCGGGACGCAAGCACTAAAACCTAGAAATATGCCGCCGTGATATTCGCTCATTAACGTGCGGTCGGCAGTTAGCACGATCTTATATCCGCCGTTATGGTTTTTACCCACAATTGTCCACGCTCTACCAGCTTTATAGAGTCATATTTGTATTTAAATCTTTTAAATTTTGATATATTGCCCGCTTGGAGCCTTATATAAATGGGGAAGAAACAAGCTTAAACAAAATAGGGTTTTTCAGTCTTTTATGGCTTCTACAGAATTAGGATGGCGATTTCTCCCGCAAACTTCCCTTTTTCTATTTATTTACTTCTAAAATTTTGAGGTTCGGAGGTTATTTTTCTTTTAGAAGTTTGAAGAATTCTTCTCGTTTTAGTCCTGCCTCTTTTATTATTGCTCTGATTAGGCCTGGTTTAATGTCTTTTCCTAGGTGAACTGGAACTACTATTCTTGTTCCTTTCTCGTTTATCATGATTAGGTGGGAGCCTTTTTGGCGGAGAATTCTGAACCCGGCTTTCTCCAAGATTTTAATGACTTTTTGAGGCGGTAGCGGCTTAATTTTAGGCAAGGGTCTTCACTTTTTGTATTCCAACGACCCTTTGGCGTAGGAGCTCTTGCTTTTCCTCCTCGGATAAGGTTTCGAGATAAAGTTCCACGGCCTCTTTCACGTTGTCCATAAGCTCTTGTAGGGTGTCTCCTTGGGTGTGGCAGCCAGGCAAGGTTGGAACATAAGCCACGTACCCGCCACTCTCATCTTCCACTATCACCACGTCAAACTCATACATAACGATCCCTTTGAGTTGTTCATGAAACAGTACACGTCAACTCTTATAGGCTTTACCTACACGCTGACAAGAAATCCATTGCAAAATCCTTGTTTTACAATAGCATCAATCATCTTCATTGTTTTCTTCGTCGGCGATTGCGTCGTAGGCTGACTCATCATGGTAGGCTCCGCACACTTCGCATACTTCAGCGTCTTCAGGGTTTTCATGACCGCATAATGGGCAGATCCACTTCTTAGACATCCTTAAGCCTCTAGCATATTTCTGGTTGTAAAATTTTAACTTTTACTCGTTGAAAGCTTTATGATTGCTTTTTCAGATTTTAGGTTCAGAATTGTTAAATGTTTCGTACAGGTTTTAATGATTGGGTTGTTGGAATGGTGAGTTTTATTTTTTATGGTGGGATGGATGGGATTGGTGGGAACAAGGTTTTGTTGGAGGACGGTGACGTTAGGGTTTTCTTGGATTTCAGCCAGTGTTTCACTATGGGCTGCGACTATTTTACTGGTTGGCTTTCCCCTCGGGCGGTTAACGGTTTAGGAGATTACTTTGAGTTTGATCTGCTGCCAAAGTTAGAGGGGCTGTATGAGGAAGAACAACTGGCTTTTACGGATCTTCCTTATTGTAAGCCGCCCCAGCTAGTCTTTTATGGCTTCGAGTAGGCTCATAACGTTCCAGAGTTTGACCCGTGTGTAAGGCGGCATATTCGGGTCCTGCAGAATTTCGTCCAGTAGAGAAATCGCGTTTGACGCTCTAACAGCGTGAGTGTATTCGGTTGTCTGTAGGGTTTCCATGGCTTCTTTCGCCGTTCTTCTTATGTTCCGCGGCGTTGTTGTGTCCTCGGAGACTTGTCCTAAAATAACTAATGCCTGTTTTATTCTCTCTTCGTGTTCTTCACGTTTCTTTCTTCTCACCATATCTAAAATTCCCCCTTCGAAATCGTAATATTTAGCAACAACTTTAATCTTATTTCTTCTAGAAATACTCCTTTCGAGGTTTTAAATCTTGCCTCCTTCGAAGTCGAAAGAAAAAAATGAGGAATCGGTAAAAGCGATGGCTGACCTGTTACGCCGAGGCGCCACATTAACCAACCTAGCGTGCCCAGCTTGTGCTTCTCCGTTGTTTAGGCTTAAAAACGGAGACTTGTGGTGTGCCCGCTGCGAGAAAAAAGTAATAGTAGTCAAAGAAGGTGAAGAACCGCTTCAAGCAACGAGCCCGCTAATTCTCTCCGAACTGGAAACCACGCTACTGACGAAAATACAGCAAATACAAAGACAGATTCAGGAAGAAACCGACGTGGAAAAGCTTCAAAAACTGAACAACGTGCTATCGTCTCTGCTGGCCAATCTGGAAAAACTTAGAAAAACAAAAGGAGCATAGCCTTATGCATCAGCGTTGTGTTTGTGGCGATTAACCCTTGCTGGGGCACTACGAAAATTTTCCGGAGCTGGTGCACTGCGAAACAAGTTTTCGCACAAGATATTCGCCGAGAACTGTTCAAAAAATTTTGCTGCAAACGCTGCGTAGGCTCAACGGAACTGAGTTTTCCTTAAAAGATGTGACCGGGTTAGCTGGTTGCTTTAAAGCCTCGTGTAAAGTTGGCTTTGACTTTGGGATAGCTGACTCGCTTTCCTTCGTGTATCTGAACGAGCAAGAACTCGCTAAAGCTGAAAAGTTTGTTCGTAAAAGCCCGCTTTCAATCATGGATTTTCTCTGCGTCGTGCGCTATTACAAAATCATCGAAGGCGAGAAGCCGCGTCCATTGAGATTCGACTATTACCTTTTAAGGTTCGTTTTCGACGGGAAAAATATTCGGGTTTTGGCTTATCATGAACGGGGAACTCGAAGAATCTCCCCAAGAGAACTTCTCGATTTCATTGTGATGCAGATAATTGATGCTCTGGCGTGTAGGAAACGTTGAAGGCTACGTGTTTCCAAAATGTTCGAGAACGATGTTTAGGATTTCCATGGCTACTTGTTCCACGGGGCGGGTTCCATCGATTTTTACGAGTTCTCCCTGCTCAACAAACTTCTGATATGCTTTCTGAACTTTTTTCTGGTTCTCTAAAGTTTCCATAACCGATTTTTTCCGCTTTATCCTCTGCAGTGCTTCTTCGGGTGGAACATCAATGAGCAAGGCTAGGTCTGGTGGGATTATCCACTTGTTTAAAGCTTTTATCCATTCTAGGTCGAGTCCCGCTGCGCTTTGGTACGCAAGCGAGGAGTAAACGTAACGGTCTGAAACCACTATTTTGCCCTGCTTTAACGCTGGTTTGATTTCCCCTTCTACGTGTTCAACTCTGTCTGCGGCGAAGAGCAAGGCTTCCACGATGCTTGAATACCGTTTTTCACCTTCGAAAAGATACTCCCTAATGAACAATCCTATTTTTCCATCGGTTGGCTCCGTGGTATACACGGCATCGTATCCGAGTTTTCTCAAATTTTCGACAAGTAAACGGGCATGCGTTGTTTTTCCACACCCATCTATTCCCTCGATGCAGATGAAAAATCCCTTTTTCCCGTTCATAGTTCTAACCTGCTTTTCCGGAGAGGATTAAAGGCTTACATATTATAAATATGACGACTCTAATTATCCCCCTAGCAAGACTAGGAGAAAGCCGGTAGGATGAGTCGGAAAATCTGGGGTGAAATTAAAGACCCGATATACGGGTATATCTACATAACTGAAGCTGAAAAAGAAATAATCGACTCTTTCCCGGTGCAGCGGCTTCGAAGACTTCGGCAGCTAGCTGGCGCCGAATACGTCTATCCCGCAGCTAACCACACGCGGTTTGAACATTCCGTAGGCGTAATGTACCTCGCGGGAAAACTCGTTCAAAACCCAAATCTTTCGCAGTATCTATCCGAAGACGAAGCTCAAACCGTAAGAATCGCAGCGTTGCTGCACGACGTGGGGCACGGAGCCTTTTCTCACATATTCGAACAGGTGCTTACAAAGTTTTTGGGAAAAACCCATGAGGACATGACGCGGTGGATTATAGCTGAAAGCGAACTGAAAGACATTCTAGAAAAACAAGGGTTTTCCCCGCAAGCAGTGAGCAAACTCGCCGTGGGCGAACTTCGCAAGCCGGGTAAAGCTTTCATGGATCAAGCGATTCAGAGCAGCGTGGATGTAGATAAGCTTGACTTCATAGTTCGGGACACGTATCATACAGGAGCCGAATACGGCTACGTTGACATCTTCCGGTTAATTCACATGCTTGACGTGATAGATGAAAACCTCGCCGTGGAAGCGGGCGCCCTATCCGCGCTTGAATCCTTCATAATCGCCCGCGTCGAATCTTTTAAGAGCATATATTTCCACCGTGTTGGAAGAGCCGCTCAAATAATGTTAGCGATGGCTATGGAAAGAGCAAACGACGAACTCGGCTTGACAAGTTTCAAAACGCCCGAGGAATACTTGGCTATGGACGATTACACAATTTGGGGTATGCTCAAAAAATGCGAAAAATCCCGTGGAATAATTGAAAACCTCGAGCGTAGGCGTCTTCTTAAATGTGCGTACGAACGAACCTTCTACCAGAAAGACCGTTTAGTCTCCAAAATGTTCGAGTTAGAGGACGTTAGAAATCAGATAAGAGATGATATAGCGCAGAAAGCCCATGTAGAACCCGAAGAAATAATCATCGATGTGCCAACTGTGCCCTCTGTGCCCTACCATCATTCAGCGCTGCTGGAACCCATGGAAATCCCAATCTTCTATAAAACCCGCGAAGGCGGAAAAATCCCGTGTAAACTAAGCGAAGTCAGCCGAATATTCGACGTTCTCAAAGGCTTCCTCAACATCCTACGGGTGTACACATACTCGAAAAACCGCAGCAAGGTGGAAGAAGCCGCTTACAAAGTGTTGGGAGAAACACCTTTTTCAGCTAAAATATCCTATTAACGGAAGAGACGTTGAAAATGGCTGTCATAACCTTGAAGGGAAGAACCATCGTAGCTGGAAACTGTAAAGGCACGGCGCTGGTCACAGCCAAGCCCATAAGCTTTCTAGGCGGTGTAGACCCTGAAACCGGAACCATAACAGAACAGAACCACGACTTGCATGGACAAAAAATAGCGGACAAAATCCTATGCTTTCCGCATGGACACGGCTCCACTGTTGGAAGCTACGTCTTGTACGCGCTTAAAAAGCGTGGTCTCGCGCCTAAAGCTATAATCGCTGAAACGGCTGACACCGTGGTAACAGTAGGCGCAATAATCGCCGAAGTGCCCATGGTGGATGGAATAGACATAACCCGGATAAGAACCGGCGACCAAGTGGAAGTGCAAGCTCGTGAGGGTTTCGCGGTTGTAAAGGTTTTGAGGGAAAACAGTTGTATCTAACCCGAGAAGAAGAACGCATCTTAGATGGAGAACACGGTTGGGCTGAGCAAATCTGCATGCGGATTCTCGTCAAGCTAGGCGACCTCTTCGGCGCTTCAAAACTGATTCCCATAAACTCGGCGCATGTTTCAGGAGTTTCCTATAAAACCTTGGGCGACGCGCCAATAGATTTTCTTCAAGCTCTAGCCGAAAACGGCGCAAAAGCAAAGGTAAACACCACGTTGAACCCTTCCAGCATTGACAAGGAGCATTTCAAGAATCAAATCCCAAAAGAATACTTCGTGAAACAGGAGAGAATACTCGAACTCTTCCGTAAAATGCAGGTCAAACCCCTATTGTCGTGCACTCCATACTATACGGAACCGGTTTTACGCAATATGCATATGGCGTGGTCAGAATCCTCCGCTGTTGTCTACGCGAATTCTGTTCTAGGCGCATGGACCAACCGCGAGGGCGGACCCAGCGCCCTAGCTGCGGCGATAATAGGTAAAACCCCCGACTACGGTCTTCATCGGCCAGAGAACCGTGCGGCTTCGGTGCAAGTCAAACTCGAAGCCGAACTGAAGAATGAAGCAGAATACGGCGCACTCGGCATACTCGTCGGCAAAAACTTTCCCAACGAAATCCCCATGTTCCAAGGTCTAAAGGCTCTTGATGAGGACTGTTTAAAGCAGTTGGGCGCGGCTCTCGCTTCCACGGGTGCAGCAAACATGTTTCATTACAAGCCAAAGACCTCTGTGAAGGAGCCGCTTGAAAAGCTAACTGTAGACATGAAAGCCTTAGAACAAACGGCTCAAGCCCTTTCCACGGCTGACGTGGAAGCCGAGCCCGACCTCGTCTTTATAGGGTGTCCCCACTGCTCGCTAAACGAGGTTCGCCGCATAGCC
>QMXC01000213.1 GCA_003661945.1 Candidatus Bathyarchaeota archaeon
CATACCCTCATCAGACTCTTCAACTGCCTACTACAGTTAAAGCCCTAAAGATATTAGCTTTACTGCCTTCCACGCCGCGGCTACCTCGACACTGTAAGGCTTACCACGGGCGGATGCTCCGCCATAACCCATAGCCCGCTTGTCCCACCCATGTCTGTGTAGATAGGGTCTAACCCGTCGAAAGTAACGATTGCTCCACTCCAGAAAGTATCCAACGCGCTCTGAAAATCATTAGCAGGAACGCGGTCCACAAGCTTAAGATTTATTTCAACATTTTGAGTTCCCCCATTTCGGGAGTCACTTATGCGAAGCCCCCCTGTCTTGTCTCCAGCCATTTGGTCGAAAAGGTAGAGATGATAATTGTCAGCGGTTCTAAACATTATTCCGAAGCCGTGGTCGTTTTCAACCATTTCCGCCCAATGATGCGCCCAACCACTCGGGAACAAGCCTGAAAAGTTGTAGAACAATCCTTCTTCCTGTGAGATTTGGGGCATCCCGGCTTGGGTTCCATTTTCCGTGTAGATTTTGCTCCAGCTGGAAGTCCATTTGTTCTTGCTGACGCTAGTTCTCACACGGACGCCGCGTAAATCTGAAAGGTCTCTGTCTTGAATGGAGTTCAAGAACATGAATCTCAAGAAGTAAGTGTAATAGGTCGCGTTAGCCGGCAACGTTATGACTATGTAAGCGTAAAGGTTTGGGCAGTTAGTTGCGCCTCCGCTCCATTCAGCTTCCTGTTGAACGATGTCTCGTACTACGCCGTGGTGAATCCAGTACGCTTCGCTTGAACCGTAAATGCTCCACTCGTTGTTTATCTGCATGAACTTGGCTTGGCAACTCGAGCTTCCCACGGTCGAAGTAATTGTGAAGTCTCCGCTGAAGCTCAGCGTTAATATCCCGTTCGTTAAGGTGTGGCTGCCCGGGTTGTCTCCGTTAAAGTATATACATCGAAACGCATAAGGCGTTTGAGTAGCCTTGTCGCTTCCGTTCCACCACAATGTAACATTATGCACGTTATGATTCACCAAAAACACGATCATGTTTCTACCTCCAAAAACGCTTGCATTGCTGGCTAACCCCAAAGGCAACTGGTAGTTGGAAGCCCAGTCTTCTATCTGAAAAGGTATCTGTTTCGCTTTTAGGTCAGATATATTCGAAGGGTCAGCGTTCGCGCTTACGCGGAAAGCCTTCACCGGAATGGGTGGAATAGGATAAGTGTCAGTCGTGAACTCCAAGCTTCTGCCAAGCCAACGCATAGTTCCGTTCTGAATTACTTCCACAGTCACGGTGTCGTAGGTTAACCCTTGATACAAAGTTTGGTTCCACGAAAACTCGTAAGTATAATGTGTAAAAGACGAAGCGGTAACTATTATTCCACGGTGGTCGGAAACCTGAACTGAATACGCTGTTGTAGAGTTAATCTCCGGCGGAAAGCTTAGAATATATGTGCCGTTAGAAAGCACGACAGGTGAGGAATCAGACGTCGCAAGTTTCCACGTGGATGTAGAATAATCGTAGTAATAAAATCTGAAGTTTTCTTCCTCCAGCGTGAGCAGCGGCTCGTCTCCTTCGGTTACAACTCTAATCTTCGCTTGGGAAGGGTCACTGCTTTCAAGAACCGACACTTTCAGTATAGAAGTAACGTTATGCCGCATTCCCGAAATTCCCAGCCCGGTCAAGTTGTAGGTGACGGCGAGTTTGCCGTAACTGTAGCTTGTAGTGTTAAACCAGTTTATGCCGAACTCCGACTGGGACAGCTCAAAGCTTGGGTTCCAGTCCGGATGAGTATCCGAAATGTATAGTAAGCCGCTTTGAAGGTAACTATCCGTTTTCTCTTGAGCATAGGTGGTGTTTCCCGTCACCTGGAGAATAGAGCCGTAGTATCCAACCGAAAACCCTAAAATCTGCTGGACGCCGAAGTTAACTTCTTCGATGGCTGCCAAAACCTGAGGAGGCTCCCCCAACGGGTTGTTTCGAATGTTCGAATAAGTCACCATCACTGCCGTAACAAGAACCACCGAGATAAGTAAAGCCGCAATAATAGAAAACTGTCCTTTCGCAGCTTTACCCCTAACTCTTTTTCGCCTCATGCCTTTAACCTCCCATCTGAGCTAACTGCAAAATCACAAGCCTCGAAGTGTTAGTCGCCTTAAACTCTTCTCTGTATATTCGAGGATGATAATACGACAGCAACGCCAAACCAGTCACACGGATATCCGGCGGACGAGTGAACCCGATTGCTACTAAAGCACCAGACGTCTGATGCCTAAACGTCGCAGCTGGAATCCACTGTCCAACCTGCTGATATAAAATCGCCGTGGCGGTAAGATGGTAGGTGCCTTGAATCCACGAAGGCAAGGCTCTAGTGGCTGTCTGATATTCCGCGGGATAAATCCCGTAATAGTTACTGTTTTCCTTCGCCTCATCAGTCATGTACACTACTCCGGGGCTCCCGGTAATCCAACCCCCATCATAAACGTAGGGCTGATTGTCTATCCCTCGTAG
>QMXC01000035.1 GCA_003661945.1 Candidatus Bathyarchaeota archaeon
GTTTCTATCGGTAATCCTTCGATATCCTCAAACCATATATCAACTGTTTTTGAAACCCAACATTCAGCTTGAAAGGAGCGGATGAACATAGCCATGCGGATGGTTTCTTTTGGTTTTTCTGAGCCATTGGCTGTACCAGACGATACAAAGCTAGCAAAAGAAACCATCAACAACGCTATCACAGATTTTTTCATTAATTTTTTCATTATACTCAACCTCCTGAGCTGTGAAACTTTAAACGAAACTGTAGATTTCAAAGTACTTCATATTACTACTGCACAATACTTTTAATAAGGCTTGAAGAAGTAAAGGCGAGATTAAGGCGGGAGAGGAAAACATGAAAACGAAAACGCTAATCGCCGTAATGCTTGCCGTGTGCCTCATGGCTTCAACCATGACTTCAGCATCCGCAACGGATCAGCTTCTTAAATCCGACTTCAAAAAGGAAAGCTTCGCCAAGGTCATAGACTTCTTCGACTATGTCAGAGCCTACGCGTTGCTTCACGGGCTACCCAAGCCTTCCGACAATTGGCATGCTTACACTTACGTTACTTACGTGAACAAAAGCGGGATGCAGATGCTTTACGCCGGCTTATGCAACGTAAGCTTCGCCGGCGCCTACGTAACACTTCCCATGCAGACAGTTATGCTCCATTATAAGACGCAGAACAACAGCCGCGACGTAATAGTCTCCTCATCCTTCGTCATGCTCATGGGATTCAACGACACAGAGCAGTCCTTGTTCCCAGACTCGCCGGACAGAAACGACAACCTCTGGGCTAGCGTGAGCATAGGCTTCAACTTCCAAAACTGGTTTAAGAACGTAACCTTTCCTTCGCTCTGCAGCAAGAGCGCTATTTACCCGTTGAAGAAGTCTGACGACGGGTTAACATGGACTTGGGGAATGCGCTACACGAATTTGACGGCGATATGGTATCGAACCTTCATCAGCGAAGATAACCACACCTACGTAAAGCGACCTCACGTAATTACGACCTATGATGAGCTTTCCTTCAACTACACGCTGGAAATCAAGCCTGACGAAAACAAGGCTGTTTTGAGGCAAGACCACACCGTAGGGCGAATCCGCGACCTCTGGCATTTCTGGGGATGGTCCCTAATACCACTCTATAACCACTACAACAGCAGCGGATGCTACCGGTACGGAAAGAAAATTTCCAACGAAACAGTATACGACTTCCTCGACACGCATCAGATTAAAATGAGCATCATAGATTTCCAGAATTCTGTCACGCTGGAACAAGAAACATACTGCGAAACGCCCAACGGCGAAAACGTAACCGACAAGGACTTAGAGGTTGACTCTACGATTTCAACCTACTGCGAAGACGGAGAACGCATTTTCGACGCGGACTTCGGCGTGAAAGACACTTACAAGCTCTACAACTACACGGCGGACCCCACCGAGACGAGCTACGACACCTATGAAGCGGTAACGAGAACATGTGAAATCGACGGAATAGCTAGAAACGAGGGACTATTGGAGGGACCTCGAAACGTTTTGCGGTATCTGCCGCTTACAATAGCGCATGTAGACTCCGGGCTCTACGAGAAAGCCAAAGACTCGATAACAAACATGACCAAGGCGAAGTATTTCTACATAATCTCCTATCCCCACTACAGCGGCTTCAGAATCGAACACGACCCGGTTTACACAGCCTACATAGCGGGAACGCCGCCGTCAACAGAAGAGGAGGGCATACAGATTTTACCATGGGGCTTCGTGGCGCTGGTGGTCATCGCCGTTGTACTCATCGCCGTAGTAGTTGCGGCCGTAAAGCTTAGAAAGAAACCTGAGCAGCCGAGTTAATAGGCAAGCGTCTTTCCCTCTTTCTTTACGTAAGACTTTTCCTCATGCGCCGCGTAATACTAGTGCAGGTGCTATTTGATGGTTGTAGCTGGTAAAGTGTTCAGGCTGGTGGAAGCTTTACCTCTCGAGGAGATAGCGGCTAGGCTTGAAGGCTTCAAAAGCGAGGAACCTTTCGAGGAAGGAAACTACAAGTTCACGCTTGTAACTGAAATAGTAAACTTGCTGGCTAAGCCTAAAGAGAAGAGCGTTACAGGCGTTTACTCGCATGATTACGTGATACGTGTCTTCCATAGAGGAAAAATTGTGCCGCTTCCGAGAACCATCGAAGCGGTTTTCTGCTTCACGCTTCGCGACGATAAGGTTTTCTTAACGGTTGTTGAAAAGAAGCGAACCGCAAACTTCGTGGCGAACAAGCTGAGCGAAATACTCTTCGAAAAGGTGGGGGGAATAGTTGAAGCTAGAATTCCTCCGGAAACGCTTAGAGACTTCCATCTGAAAAACCCCGAGGACACGAAGATTACCTTTTTTGACAACGTGGACATTCCAAACGTTGATAAGCTTTCGCTTTACGGTCCAGACTTGGTGAACACTTCGCTGTTTGAAGATTACTGCAAACGGGGAGACCTATGGTATATTGTGGCGCGTTCAAGAGAATACGGCTATGTGGTAGGAATAACCCGGGACGCTTCAGTAACCATATTCAACCTCACGGACAAAACGAAATACCTCGAATACGTAACGAAAGAGGTCTACCCTCTAATTCTCGGCTAAACGGCTTCCAAAAAGCAGGTAGCCACAAAGCAAAGAAACGTTTATTTTTGAAACCTACATTCCGGTCTTCCTCTTAGAAGCCCTGAACGTGGAGGGGCGAGCCTCACGTGAGAAGCGGAGTTCACCGGTTGAAATGGATACTGGTTTTGGAAGCTTTACTCGCCGGAGTCTACGTTTCGCTTACTCGAGGGCTCTTCCTAATTTTTCTTGTTTCCATCGGCTACGCGGTGGAAGGAATCTCCTTCGTCGTGTTAATCGCTTCACTTAGCTCTCTGGCAATCGCCGGATTCCTCTACAAGCATCCGGGTTTTCTCACACACAGGGTAAAGCTGAAGCTGTTGGCTTTCCACGCTTTTGAGCGAATTACCTGGTTTTTCATGCCTCTAGTTCAGCAGAGCTTGATGATTTCGTTTTTCTATTCCCTCTACATGGCTTTTTCTTCGGTTCTTGGAGTGTTTCTGTCCTTTACGATTTACGGTTCATTAAGCGAAAAAGACATCAGAGACGTAACGGCGAAAAGGGCTGCCGCCATGGGAATTTCAAACATCGCTGGCTACGCGCTTGGAGTTTTTCTACTAGCCTTCATACCATATCAGAACAAGTTCATAGCCATATTCTCTCTCGGCTCGGTTATAGGGCTTTTCTCAACTGCACTCATCGCCTTCTTGGACGTTTCGAATCTGGAAAACGCAAAATTTCCTGAGAAGGTCGAACAGCCAGAGAAGGTCTTCTCAACTTCCTTCTTTTTTGTGACGTTGCTTCTCTCCGGAAACCTCTTCGGAATCGTCTGGACCCCCTACGTGATGAACGAGTTGAAAGGAACCGACTTCATAGCTGCGTCTCTCAGCCTTTCAGGAACTTTGGCAAGCATCGTTGCTTCTCTCGTGTGGAGAGAAAAATCTTTCAAGACTCTGAGAATAGGCTTGGCATTCAACGCTTTAGGACCGCTTCTCGCGTGGCTTGTTCCCTACCCGGAGGCGCACATAGGGATTTCAGTTTTTACCTCTTTCACCTTTACAGCGGCGAACTTCATGGGAACCTTTCTCTTCGCCAGATATAACGAATGGTTTGGAGCCGTAAAATCCAGCATACTAATGGTGATCATTGGAAACCTTGCTCAGCTCGTCTCGGCGCCTCTGGGGTTGCTTGTTGGAAGCAACTACACGTTGGCTTTTCCATGCGTGTTCGCAACCAAGGTGGCTGCCACAGCCCTCGCGGTTGGCTTTATCCCCGAAGTCGCCGTGGTCAGAGAAGATGTTGCCAGAACCTATTCACGTATTATGTACCGAAACAGTCTAATCGGATATCGAATAGTAGTTGAAGTTTCGAGAGAAACCGTACTGGCTACTTTTAGGCTCTTAGCATTATCCATGGTTCTTGCAGCGTTATATTTAATTTACCGAGTTTTATGGTGGTTAATATCATGAAGAAGAAGGGGGCGAAACTTTATGATGGATGAGGAACTTCTTGAAACGTTTCGAAAAATCCTAACCCAGATAGCTTCCGAGACGGTTAGGCTGATTCCCAAAATATTTATCGCGTTGGTCGTGGTTCTCCTCACGGTAGCCGTGATAAAAATTTTGAACTTCGCTATCAGAAAAATCTTCAAAGTCGTTAGGCTTGATGAAGCCTTTGAAAAACTCTCGAGGATTTCTCTGCCCTTTTCCTTGAGCAAGGCAATAGTGTGGATAGCTGACTTAGGCATCGCGCTTATTTCGTTTTACAGCTTGGTAAACCTCTTTCTTGGAGCTCAATACACGCACTTGTTTGCAGAAGCTGTCTATTACGGCGCACGGTTGCTCAGCATAGTCGCGTTGACCATAGTGATTTTCGCTTTGTTCAACAGCGTCATTGAAAAAATGAAGGTGGAAACGAGGCTGAAAGGCTACATGTTCTTCATACTGCTCTTCCTAGTGACTGCCATGCTAATAGATGTGACAGCCCTAAGCGACCCCCTCAAGAGCTCGTTAACAATGGGCTTATCCATAGGCGTCGGCATATCCGTCGGAGTTTTCGCCGTGTGGTTCTTCTTCCACGAGTATTTGGACAAGTGGCTAAAAAGAGTGGAGCAACAGAAAACCTAGTTAGTAAAATCACTATTTTCTGTTCAGAAAATTTTTATAACTACTGTGAGTCACTATCAAATATCACTACCCAGACTCCTCGAGGAGGCGGAATGCCATGACTGACTCAAAAACGGATAGTTTAGCCACTTTAATTCCGTCTGGGGAGAAAATCCTCGGAGCGAAATGGATTCTTATGCGCATAGAAACGCTGCATGGAATGATGAAGGAAGTAGAGAAAATCCTCGGCACTGGAGCGTGTCTCGTCTGGCACACAGCGGGAAAAGGAGCTGGAAAATCTTTAGCCAGCTTGATAAAGAAAGAATTCGAAACCTATAATTTGAGAGGAATAAGCGAGCTTCTAACAGAGTTTTACGCCCACTGTGGCTGGGGAAGAAGCGAGATAACTTCATGGCGAGAAGAAGAAGGTGAAATAGTTTTACGAGTCTGGGACAACGCGTTTGCAGAGAAAGGCTCTTCTAAAACGCCTTCATGCTTCTTCCTCAAAGGATTCATCCAGGGAATTCTGGGAGAGCTAACGGGTAAATGCGTAGAGATAGAAGAAACAAAGTGTATTTCGAAAGGAGACGAGTATTGCGAGTTTCAGATACGGCTCCGATAAAAGGGGTTAAGCCGTATTATTCTCAAGGGCTTTCCGTTTGATAATCAGCCGGTCGCCCTCGATGCGTACAATCACGTCTTCGCCTTCCTTGAAGGGGAAACTTGTATCCATAGCTACGCTTTTCGGGACGTAGATGAAAATTTTAGGATACTTTCCGCCACCCCTATTTACGACCTTGCCCTTTCCCTCTCTAGCCACGGATACACACCATTAGAAATAATGTGGAATTTCTGTTTTTCAAATTTTTTGTCTACCGAGGATAGCTACATAGGCAGTTCGACTAAAAGTCCGATTCAGAAATCCGAATTTTGAAGCTGATTTCACCCGGTGAGAGGCTACCTATGGATGAGCATGTATTCTTTTGCTGTTTTTCCGATTTCAGCGGCTTCTTCGGGGGATAGGTGAACCTCAGCCGTTTCCGGAGTTCTACGTTTCAACGTCGCTTCTAATATGGCTAGGTCAGCGTCTTTGACAAACCTTTTTAGAGACTGGCATATTCCGGTGTCGCCGCTTACAACAACCCTTTGCCCGTTATAAGTGATGGAGTAGCCAACTGCTGGGATGCGTTTCCCTAAGCCATACGCCTTTGTTGCACCTCTGTGCACGACCTCGAAGGCTTGAACCGTCATCTTATCTACACTTGTTTTTTCTTCATCCGCGAGTTCTTTGATTACTATCTTAAACGGCATAGTTCCATGATAAACGTCGATTAAAGAGTTAACTATGCTTTTAACTTCGCTGCACGAAGGCGGTGTTATTACAGTTAGGTTTTCTGCTCTACCTATCATCCTTAGGAAGCCGAGGAGTGCCCATAAGCCTCCCATGTGGTCGAAATGCCCGTGCGTTATAAGAATAGCCTTCAACCTTCCGAAATTGTAGTTAAGCGCCAGCAGGTCTCTGAGCGTTCCGTCGCCTACGTCGACGAGTAGGTCTGACTCGGCGGTAGACACCAGAATCTGCGTGGCAACGCCAGCTCGGGAATAAAGCACTCGGACGTTCCAGCCTTTACCCCGCCAAACCTTCTGCAACCATAATCCCCTATTTGCTAGAATTCGATTCCTTCTCTCGGGGAGATTCCTTTTTGGAAAGGATGTTTTACTTCTCGCATTTCGGTGACTAGGTCTGCGGCTTCGATGATTTCTTTGGGCGCATAGCGTCCGGTGAGCACAAGTTCGACGTGAGCTGGCTTGTTTTTCATCAGTTCGAGCACTTTTTCCACCGACAGCAGTCTTAGGTTGAGCGCCACGTTGATTTCGTCTAGAACTACAATGTCGTATTCGCCGCTTTCCGTGACTTTTTTGGCTAGCTGGAAGGCTTCTTCCGCTTGTTTAACGTCTTCCGGTGGCGGTGGAAACCGTGTTATGAACTGTCCTCTTCCGAAGGCTTTTAGGCTTATGTTTGGAATTTTGTCTACAACGTATAGTTCGCCGTAGTCGAATCCGCCCTTAATGAACTGGATTATGTAGACTTTCAGCCCGCGTCCAGCTGCTCTTAGGGCAAGTCCGAAAGCAGCTGAAGTTTTTCCTTTTCCATCACCGGTGTAGACTTGAACTAGACCTTTTTCGAGTCGTGGTTTACTCATGGGCTTAATCCTTCTTTGCTGAGAGTAGGGTTTCGGCGACTATTTTGCTTGCCGCCGAATACGGGTCAACTTGGCGGTTCATAACTTTTTCCACGAGTTCGTTGAAAACTTTTCTTTTTTTCAAGTCGTCCACTATCAAGTCAGCCACTTTCTGTTTTATCGCTTCGACAAGTTCGGTTTCAACCCATTTTCGCCGTTTGGAGGCGCCTTCACCTTTTTCCAGAAAAGCCTTGTGCTCGAAGATTTCGTTCACGAGTTGCTCGATTCCCTCACCTGTTAACGCCACGGTTTTGAGCACCGGAGGCTTCCAAGCTTTTTCCTGCGCATTGAGTTCCAGCGAGGCTTTTAGGTCAGTTACAGCTCTGTTAGCGTTCTCCAAGTCTGCCTTGTTCAGCACGAAGATGTCAGCTATCTCCATTATCCCGGCTTTTATCGCTTGAATTTCATCGCCGAGCCCCGGAGCGAAGACCACGACCACCGTGTGCGCCACTTTTATTATGTCAACCTCCGCTTGTCCCGCGCCCACGGTTTCCACGATTATCACGTCTTTTCCAGCGGCGTCTAAAACGTTAACAGCGTCCTTCGTGGCTTTGGCAATTCCGCCGGGCACGTTTCGCGTAGCCATGCTCCTTATAAAAACCTCTTCGTCCGTGGCGAATCTTTGCATTCGAATACGGTCGCCGAGGAAGGCGCCGCCCGTGAAGGGGCTAGAAGGGTCGGTTGCCAAAACGCCCACGGTTTTTCCTCTTCTACGAAGTTCGCTTATCAGCTTTTCAATAAGCGTGCTTTTCCCAGAACCTCCCGGTCCCGTGATGCCGACGATGTGGGCTTTCCCCGTGTAGGGATAGAGGAGAGAGACGAGTTTTTGGGCGTCTTCACCGTTGTTTTCAATGAGCGTTATAGCCCGTGCTATGGAACGTTTGTCACCGTTGACCACGCCTTGGGCTAGCTGTTCAAGCGACCTCAAAAGAATGAACCTTCTAGGCTTTTCGAGGGGCATTATTTCTGACAAAGTCGATTATAGTTTGCAGAGGAGTCCCTGGACCGAAGATTTCCTTTATGCCTATCTTCTTGAGTTGAGGAACATCCTCTTCTGGGATTATTCCTCCGGCGAAGACTAGGACGTCGTTTAGCCCTTTCTTTTTCATGAGTTCCATTATTCGTGGGAACAGAGCCATGTGGGCGCCTGACAGTATGCTCAGTCCAAGCACGTCTACGTCTTCTTGAAGAACCGTTTCAACGATTTGCTCCGGCGTCTGCCTCAATCCCGTGTATATTACTTCCATGCCCGCGTCTCTCAAGGCTCGAGCCACTATCTTTGCGCCTCTGTCGTGGCTGTCAAGCCCGGGCTTTGCGATTAGCACCCTAATTTTTCTTTCCGAACTCACGTTTGGGTTCCGCTCCTTCTAGATTACGATTAGTTCTTTATATTCGCCGTAAACGGCTCGTAACACATCGCAGATTTCACCCAGCGTAGCATATGCCTTTACAGCTTCTATGATGACTGGCATTAAGTTTTCGTTTTTCTCCGCCGAGTAATGAAGCTTTTCAAGCACTTCTTTGACTTTGCGGTTGTCCCGTTCCCGTTTCAGTTTTTGAAGCCTCGCTATTTGCTCCTCTTCCACCTTTGGGTCTATCTTCAGTATCGGTATGGTTTCCATTTCTCCCTCTTCAACTGTATACTCGTTTACGCCGACTATTATGCGTTCTTTGCTGTCTATTTCCCTCTGATATTTATAAGAGCTCCGAGCAATCTCATGCTGGAAGAA
>QMXC01000036.1 GCA_003661945.1 Candidatus Bathyarchaeota archaeon
GTCTTCATAATCGGGGATGCAGACGTCTGAATGTCTCGAAGGTAGCTGTTTCGGAATGAAAGGCTTTTTGTTTCCCTTCTCGTCAAACCTGAAAGAACATAAGAGAGTGCCTACGAAAAGTTCACCGGAGTCCCTTGCCGCAGCTATTTCACGGAACTTGCGGTTGCGGATTATTTCCCGAGCCGTTGCAAGCGCTTCCATATCCTGCGCTTGGACAGCTCCAGTTACACGTATGAGAAACTCTTTTTCGGGATTTACAAAGTCCACAACTTTGAGGAGGTCGCCGAGCCAAATTTCAGCGTTTTCCTGTTTAGCCACGTATATTTCGTCGGGAAACCGAGCCCAAGCCACGTTTCCAACTATTTCGCCCATGGGCTTTTCACTCCATTAGCCTCCTTAACATGATGGCGAAAGACGTTGGAATCTGTTCGCATCCAATTTCGGCGTATGCGGAGTTGAGGTTTTTCAGAAACACTCTTGCGTCTAGGTTCAAAACGTTGTGCAGCTGCTTGTAGACCATAGCTAATACTTCAGCTTGGTTTTCCACGTCTTCCCGCAACAGTCGAGGAAGGTATTCCAAACGTGTTTCGGTTCCGTCTTGATGGAACTCTTTAACGAGTTCGTCGTCCGCTGGGAAAGCCTCATCGTGAATGTTAGGCAACGAAGGCGGAGTCATATGATAGACTCTTCCGCCTTCCACGTAGCCTATAACCGGAACGTAGGCAAGCTTCAAAACGTTTGCGTAAACCACATCTTCCATGTCAGGCATCACGGCTTTCACTTGTTCAGGCGTTAGCCCCAAAGGCTGCGGATGTTCCCTCGTGTGGAAACTCATGTGCGAAACGACGCCTACGATTTTTATGTCGTTGGCGCGTATCCAGACGAAGTCGCCGAGCCTTGTCTGCGCCGTATCAGGTTTAAGCCTAGGGTTGTATAACGCTACCACCAGCTTTGTCAGCTCACCATCAACTACTTCACCTATCGGATTCACGTTTAGTCAACTCCAAACCAATCATTTTCACAGTTTCAGCGTGGTCTAAACTGAAGATTCCGTTGAAGTCTATTCCTATTTTCATACTATTTGAACGTTTTTTCTTCTGTTTTTTGAAGATATTACAAGGCGTCCGCCGTGTTTCGACAAGATTTTGTCTAGTATCATGTAGAAGCGGCGGCGGTCTTCGCCTTTTATTACGGCAAGTTCATGAGCTCTAGCAAGCGTGTAGGGATACCCTCGCCCTAAAACGGATTCAGCAGCTATGGAACGCCACAAAACGTCCAGTTTATCCCAACCGTAGACAAAGAGGGGAACTTCTATCCGCGTAGGCATCTGCGAGTCTGTTCGAACATAAAAGAAGCCCACGCGGTCTTTGTACGCTTCGTATTCGCTTAGGATGTGCCTATGAGAAACCGTGAAGGGCGTCCTATCGCCGAAAGACTTCAAATGTTCGTTAAAGAGGAGGGCGTCCGTAGGCAATTCACGCTCGTCAACTTTTGTTTCGCCCGTGACCAGTGCCCACAGAGATTTGGAGACTTCTCGAGCGTTGGAATTAACTATGTAGCCTGCGAGGATTACGCTGTTTTTTTCACAGAACCGAAGGAGCTCCTCTAAAGTGGCGATGTAGTCCTTGCGGATTTCCCTTCCCCGCATGAGCGTGAGGAACGAAAGTATAAGCGTTCCATCCATTAACGCTACGACTTCCCTATCTTCATCCAGAGGCGTGAAAGATAGGGGACAATCAGCCTTATCGGGACACTTTTCACATTCGCTTGTTATGCCTTTCAACCGCATGAGAACGCATCGAAGAGTCGCTATTTCGTGTTTCCAGCGCCAATAAGGAATGGTCGCCGTGCTAAGCGCCTCGGTTTCTACACTTGAACCACGCGTTAAATCTCTCGGCGTGTAAAAACGTGGGAACGTGCCTTGATGGACTGTGCCGTCGTTTAAGGATTCTTCCCTAACCATCACGATGTAGCCTGTTTGAACCATAGCCACTTTAGGCGTGACGTGCTGGTCAAATCCTATCTGGCTTCCGTCAACCGCAACTATCACCCTATTAGCCAGATAGTCGGTAGCCCATCCTTTCAGCTCCGAGACATCCTTAAAGGCTTTTCCAAGCGAGTAAGCATAGCCCTCGCGGGGGAACGGCTCTAAAATCGAAGCCTCAAAGCGTTTCCCCCCGGTTTCTACGAGGTTCCTAACCTTGTGAAAGTCTCTGCGGAGAACCTCTAGGTTTTCCTGAACATCACGGTTATACTCCAACAGCTCGTTTATTTTCCGGCTCATCAAACCGGCAACTTTCAAGTCTTCAAGAACCATGAAGGTATCCTCAAAACCATAATTTAATGAACACACTCTTTTAAACAATAACCTTCGCGAGCATGAACATTTACGAAAGGTTTAGTTAAGACCTCATCGTAAACCATTTTCAGAAATGCAACGGAATACCCGCTTCGCAACCTTTCTATTCATCCTCGTTTTGTCAGCCTTTGTAAATCCCTTGGTTAACGGCTTTACAAGTAAACGCGAAATGTATGAAAATTTCGAGCAGAAGGGGCAACCGGATAGTTTCACGCCGCCTATAAGCACGGTTCCGTGCCAAGACGAAGACTCTGTAGAACTCATCATCGGAGTTAGTTTCATGGACGAGAAAAACTACGAAAAAGTTAGAGCGTTAATCGCTGAAGGCAACGGCGTTATAACCGATGTTATAGCGGCGGAAAACGAATTAAAAGCCCTCGTTGCCGATGTTCCACACGAGACAGTTTCATACGTAAAAAGACGGCTGCTCGAGCATGGTTTAGCCCGATACGTTGAACCAAACATGAGGCTGAAAATAACCACAGTGCCAAACGACCCGGGATGGCGTGGAAAATGGGGGTTGCGGAAGATATGGGCTGATTATGCTTGGAACACGACGACGGGAGACCCCTCAGTTGTCATCGCCATAGTGGACACGGGAGTGGACTGGAATCATCCCGACCTCGCCGCGAATATATGGAACAACACAGATGAAATAGCTGAAACCATGTGGACGACGATGGAAACGGTTTCGTGGACGACGTGCGTGGATGGGACTTTGTAGACACTTCAGCGTCGGTATATCCAGGCGAAGATGGGAAGGTCAGAGACAACGACCCTATGGACTTCCATGGACACGGAACCCACTGCGCTGGAATAGCCTCGGCTGTTGGAAACAACGGTTTAGGCGTCTGCGGAGTCACGTGGAACTGTAAGATTATGGCCGTCAGAGCGGGATATAAAGGCTCAGACGGCAACGGCTATTTGGAGCTTGACGACGCCGCAGCGGCGATTATCTACGCAGCGGACAACGGCGCTGACATCATCAGCTGCAGTTGGGGCTCGTATGAGGACAGCCAGATAATCCGTGACGCCGTGGAATACGCTTATGATGCTGGAGCGCTTCTAGTGGCTGCAGCTGGAAACGAGATGAGAGATGACAAGCTCTATCCGGCGGCTTACGACCAAGTGATCGCTGTGTCGGCCACAAATGAGCTCGACAAGCCAGCGTGGTTTACGAATTTCGGTGAGTGGATTGAGCTAGCGGCACCTGGAGTAAACATTAGCTCAACGGTTTTCGATGATTCGTATGAGGAGATGAGCGGCACTTCCATGGCTACGCCTTGCGTTGCAGGTGTTGCCGCACTCGTATGGAGCCAGTTTCCCGAAATGAGCCGAGACGAGGTTAGAGCGCAGCTTCGGTTTACCAGCGATGATTTAGGCGAGGAAGGATTCGACTTTTATTTTGGGTATGGAAGGGTAAACGCGCGGAAGGCTGTTGAACTCGAGCCGCAGCTTCACGACCTCTCGGTTTATGAAATTAACATCGCTTCGCTTGTTCCTCTAGGCGAAACAGCTTATGTAAACGTCACAGTAGCGAACATAGGAAACCATAGTGAACACGATGTGACGGTGCAGCTGTTGTTAAACGATAGTCTTCTAGACTCTGTGTTAATTCCATTTATGGAGTCAGGCGCTTTCGAACGAGTCAGCTTTCCTTGGGACACCTCGCAGTATGCGGAAGGACATTACAATTTAACGGCTTATGTTGCGCCCGTAGACGGAGAAAACCGCGTAGATAACAACCATTTATCAAAAACTGTTTACTTGAGGCGCTCAAAAATCTTGAGAGTCCCACAAGATTTTGATTCCATACAGGAAGCGGTGAACGCAGCTTTTGAAAAGGACACGATTCTGGTTTCCCCGGGAACCTACCAAGAAAACGTCTACATATACAAAGATTCCATTAAACTCGCAGGTGAAAAAGCTTCTGCAACTATTATTGATGGCGCAAGTAAAGGCGACGTCATTCAGGTCTGGGCGGACAATGTGGAAGTTCGAGGCTTCACGGTTAGGAATAGTGGGCGCAACCCGGGTAGGGAGCCTCCCCTAAGCGGAATTCTCGTCTATTACAGCCGAAATGTGAGCATCATAAATGTGTCTGCGACATCAAATAGAGCGGGAATATTCCTCTACTGCTCCTCTAACGTTAAGCTGAAGGGAAATCAGATGAAAGGAAACTTGTTCAACTTCGGAGTGGACGGCTACACGCTGTCGCATTTTATCCACTCAATAGATGACACAAACATCGTGGATGGCAAACCTCTCGTCTACCTACTCAGCGAACATGATAAAATGGTTTCAACATCAGCGGGATGCGTCCTCGTGGTTAACTCCACTAACATTAGAATAGAGAAACTTGAACTCGACGAGAACTATGATGGTGTATTATGCATGGCTAGCCACAATGTTTCATTAAATGACTTGGATGCTTCGCTGAATTATAGGGGCATATGTGTTCGAAACTCCACCTCCATCACTATAAGTAACTCTTACATAAGCGAAAGCTACGTTGGAATACAAGTAGAAGAAAGCAGAAACCTAACATTGGCACACAACTTTGTCAGCGGCTCATACGCTTACGGTGAGGGAATAAAAATTTTCCATTCGACCCGTTGCAGCGTAAGCTTCAATGCGTTGACAGACAACGTTTACGGGCTCTACTTCTCCTACTCTAGCAACAACACTGCTTCCTTCAACGTTCTGAAAAGAAACCGTGTTAACCTTTGGCTCTACTATTCGAACAGTAATGTCATAAGCAAAAACGAAGTTTCAAACGGGTGGAGCGGCGGAATATTCCTAACAAACGCCTACGACAACAGAATCATAGAGAACAATCTCCTCAACAACGTCTTAAGCTTTCTGGGATACGGCATAGCCCTAAACATCGAAACATCATTCAACAACGCCATTTACCACAACAACTTCATAAACAACACGTACAACGTGTTTTCGCTTGACTCCCAGAACATTTTCGACAACAGCTACCCCTCGGGAGGCAACTACTGGAGCAACTATGCGGGAGTAGACAACTACCGCGGCGTTTTCCAAAATGAGACCGGTAGCGACGGGATAGGTGACACGCCCTACACAATTGATGAAAACAACACTGACCGTTATCCGCTGATGGAACC
The DNA here is from genome assembly GCA_003661945.1 of Candidatus Bathyarchaeota archaeon. Taxonomy (GTDB): domain Archaea; phylum Thermoproteota; class Bathyarchaeia; order Bathyarchaeales; family UBA233; genus UBA233. The sequence goes on from QMXC01000036.1 coordinate 5,494, forward strand.
GAGGGAAATCCGTGACATCAAAGTAGCCACGGTTTCACCTTCGCGTTCTCAGATTTATCTAGGCTGGAGCACGAATATAACTGTGACGATAAAGAACGAAGGAACAACAACCGTAGGAAACTTCACTATAAAATGCAAAGCGGTAAGCGGCGACGTCGAAATTATCATTGGAACAATGGAAGTAGCTCAGCTTACACCATTAAACACAACAACGGCGACTTTTCAATGGACGCCTGAAAACGCCGCCACGTATAGAATCGAATGCGAAGTAAGCATCCTAGAAGGCGAAATAGACTTTTTAGACAACACGCTGGCTGACGGTACGGTTAATGTTCGAATGGTAGGAGACGTCAACGGCGACGACAAAGTAGACATAAAAGATTTAGTTGCGGTAATTCCCTCTTTCGGCGCCAGCCCATTACACCCGAACTGGAACCCCTTGGCAGACTTAAACCTAGACAACATCATAAACATGAGAGACCTGGGTTTGATAGCTAAAAACTTCGGAAGAATCAGACAATAGTACAGACTATTTTTTGAAAATCGAAGCTGTGAATGCTTTTACTCGAAGAAACCGTCATGTTATATAGATTTATATATCTGATTCAATAAAAGGGGAAATTGAGGAATTTAAATGTGTGAATCCAAGAAGAAGTATGAATGTTGCGGTAAGACGTTTGAAACCAAAGAAGAACTTGAAGCGCATATAGCAAAGGAACACAAGGAAAAGAGCTGCTGCTGCAGCAGCAAATAGCCTCTACATGGACAAGCCTAACCCTTTTATTTTTTAAGGCTTCGGATAGGCTACTGGGTTTTAGGTAAGCCGCGTTTTTACCACGGCTTTCCATAGTTCCTCGTTTTTTATGCATCCTATGTCGGCGGCTGTTACGTCTCCATTGAAATAGCTGTAGGCTCTCGCGCGGCATCCTCCACATATGTATTTGTCGGGACATGCCCCGCAGCCGACTTCTTTGCCGTTTATTTCGTACGTTTTTAGCTTTTCTCTTACACGAAGCTTCCATAAGAGTGGATGATTGTCCCATATGTCCTCAAAATCGTCTCGAAGGATGTTGCCGAGCACCGTTTCCTCATTTGTTGGGAAGAACACGCAGGGTTTTATATCTCCGTTGGGTTCCATCGCGCAGTAGAGCCTTCCAGCCCCGCATCCGCCTAGGAAGTTTGCAACGTTTTCTACTCCTTTCTTCGCAGCGTAATGCGCCTCAACCATAAATCTTTCACCTTTCATTTTAGACAGTTCTTTTGTTACACACGCGTATTGTGGACACGTGCTGAAGAAACGGTCAACCTTTATGTTTGATTTTCCGAACTTCAGTTCTTCCTCTTTGCTTTTTAAGTAGAGGTTCGTTATTTTGTTTCCAATAACTTGTAACACGTGTAGTCTTTCCTTTGGAGAGAGGTCTAATTCTATGTGTTCCTTCGCCCTACCGGTTGGAATATAGTTGAAATGCATGAAGCGAACGTCTAGTTCTTCGGCTAGGTTGACTATTTTTTCGAGCTCGGGGAGGTTTTCTTTTTGGATAACTGTGGCTATGCACGTGTCTATTCCTTCATCGATACAGTTCTTTATTCCTTCCATGGTTCTCTCGAACGCGCCTGGAATCCCTCGGAACCAGTCGTGGGTGGCTGCGGATGCGCCGTCGAGGCTTATTTCAACGTAATCTATTCCGGAGTCTTTGAGCCTTTTCGCGTTATCTTTGGTTATCAAGGTTCCGTTCGTTGCTACGCTTATGTAGGGAATCTTCTTTTTTGCATACGCTGCAACTTCGAAGAAGTCTTTTCTTGCGAGGGGTTCACCGCCACTAAAGGAGAGCGCTGGAAGCCCGACTGAGCAGAGTTTAGAGAGCATATCCAGCGCGTGTTTTGCTTCGTCTGTTGAGAGTTCCTGTTTTTTCTTTCCAGCGTCTTCGTAGCAGTGTTTACATTTCAAGTTGCACTTGTAAGTGTAGTTCCAAACTATTAGGAAAGGAGCCGCGGGCGTGAAGGGAATTCTAACGCCGTATTTTCTGACCCCCCGCATCATAAGGGCAAAACCGCGAAGCCAAGCCTCTCCATACTTGTCTTCTAGAAACTGCCTTTGCATGAAACCTTTGTCAACGCGTAGAAACCTGCTTCCAAGCGTATACAACGGTTTAGCCACATTAGCGTTGATTATTCGGCACCTTTCGCAGAGCTCAACCTTTTCGCCTAGGAAACTTTTTAGAGACTTAACGAGTAGATTTCCATCGTGAGGGCACTCCAAATCTAAAAGCCCTATAGCTCTTTTTAGGATAGGGTTTACGGCGGATGAGAATAGAAGATTTTCAATCTGGTCAATCTGCATGAAGAATTCACCTCGTTGGGATACAAGCCGCCCTATATTTTCCGAACTTAGGGTGACCCTTGCTACCTGGTATTGTCCTATCGTTTTTCACAGCGCCTTTCTCCTCAAGTGCAATAATACTCTTTAGATATTCAAATAATTTAAATTTTGATATAACGTACCTTGCATTCATTCCATGAAATTCAAGTTCATAAAGGTTAAGTTTGAGAAGTGCAAGTAAGCATTAATTTCCACGAGGTGGTTTGATGGAAGATGTTTCTAGATATCACGCTTTACTGAAAGACCCTACACGGAGAAAGATAATCGAAATTCTTGGAGAGCGTGGTAAAATCGGGTTCAAAGAGCTTAGGAGCCTTCTAGGTTTAGGCGTTGGAACCGTTTATTATCATCTCGACATGCTCTCCGACTTTATAGTTCAAGATAAAAGCCGAAAATACTCGCTAAACAACCGAGGGCAACTGCTCTACCGTTCAATGAAGAGGGGGAACTACCATCAACATTAGAGACAGCAACCACCTTAAGCAGCAAAATAGGAAGATGGATTTTCCTAACACCAGTTTTTCTGAAAACAGTGAACCCTGAAAAAATTCTACCGCTATCAATCGCCATAATCGTCTTCGGGGGGCTTGGATGCGCCATTACCAGCCTTGAACCTTTCCTATTTTTCTACTTTCCTTTCAGTACATA
>QMXC01000037.1 GCA_003661945.1 Candidatus Bathyarchaeota archaeon
ATGGTGCTCCGGCCGGGATTCGAACCCGGGTCTGCGGCTCGAGAGGCCGCCATACTTGACCGGACTATACTACCGGAGCCTTATTCAATGAGGATTTTTCTGCCCACGAGCTCAAAAACGTTTTTCTCTATTTTATGTTTAGCGTCGCGGATTCTTTTCGCTGTCTCTTCGTTTTTTGCTTCTATTTTTGCTCGTTCGGACAGTATTCTTCTGTTTTCGTGCTTTAGTTTTTCTAGTTTTTCTTGGAGTTCTGCTATGTTTCGCCGTATATCTCTTGTTTCGGGCGATGTAGATAGTTGCTTTTTTAATGTTATTGCTTTTTTGCATTTTTGTTGGAGGTCGTCGAGAAGGTTTTTGTCTAGAATGCTGTGTATGGCTTGTTCTGCTTTTCTTTTTTTGTCTTGTTTCAGTTTTAATTCGCTTTTAGCCATTGCGGTGGCTAGTTTCTGGAGGATTTGCCTTAAAATGGGAAAACCTTTCTTTTCTGTTGCCAGAGCCTCAAAAGGGTTTTCCATGTACTGGTCGAGTTTTTTCAGTTCTTCGGGAGTTAAGCCTCCTTGACGGAGTGCGAAAGATTGAAGCTTCATAAAGGGTTTTCGAAGGTGACGGAAAACGTGTTTTGCTTCTAACCTTAACTTTTCAATTTCCATGTTAATCGTATTCAACGAAGTTAATGTTTCATGAGCTTCTAGGCGTGTAATTTTCTGCTGAATTTCGTTTATACGATTCTCGATTGCGGCTTTTTCATCTGTTATTTGCTTTTTCCGGATTTCCATATCGGAGAGCTCTTTTTTCAGCTTTTGGAGCGTCTCGATGAGGAAGAAAGTTTCTTCTAGAGTTTTGATTTTAACGTATTTCTTTGCTAGGAAGCTTTGAAGTTCGCCGAGTTTTTCTTTTGCCTTTTCAAATTCCGCTAGAAACTTTCTTCTGTCAAAGATGAAGAAGGGTGATATTCTGGGAAACCAGTTTTTAATGTCGGTCTCGGTTATTAAAAAGACCTCTTGAGAGTCTTGGATAAAGTTGAGGAGTTCGTTGTATGAAATCCCTTTGGGAACTTTAATTCGCCGAAACCTCTCGAGAAACAAGCGTGCTAGCTTGTTTAATCCTCTTGCACGTTTGTAAACCTTCATGTTCCTCCGTTCAATTTCCCTTCGACTGCTTTCGAGGAGCATGTTACAAGCGTCTTCGACCTTCTCAAGTGTTTTTTCCATTTCTTTAAGCAGTTTTTTAGCCTTCGCGTGAACGGGAACAAAGACTGATTCAGTTTCCTTTTCAAGCCATTTTTTGGCTTCTTCTGGGGACAGCTTCAAAGTTTCTGACAAGGGATTTCCCGGATAACATAATTGTGTCGGACATTTATTTTATTTGGCGACGTATGTCTGCCCGTAGTTTTTAGCAATGAGCCCTATGTCTCTCATGTCCACTTTTCCGTCTGGAACAAGCATCGTTTTCCCGGTGATGTCGGCGTGGGGATTCCAGTTGGGGCTGCCGGGAATTGCGCCGAAAGCATTAGCCGATATGCTTATGTCTTCACAGTTTACTTTGAGGTCGTGATTGATGTCTGCGGGGTTCCAGTAGGGGTTCATTAGGGGGAAATCGTCCGAGTTGTCCTCGGCGATTACGTAGGCGGAGTCTCCTATGCCGTCCCGGTTTGAGTCTGTGCCGTTGTAGTCACTCCAGTAGTTTCCCTCAGAGTTTTTGTCCCATCGGTTGGGTTTAGACCCGTAGACAACGAAAATCGCTTGGATATCGTTGTTTACTATATTGTTGTGGTAGAAATCGTTATTCCATGTAAAGCGTAGATGGAAGCCGTACTTGTTTTCTTTAACGTTGTTTTCGTATATCACGGATAGTCTAAATTTTTGAAGGTGAAAACCGAAATCGGTGTTGTTTTCCACGCGGTTTCCGTGTACTTTGGTGTTGAAGCCGTTAACTAGCGAGAAGCCGTAAGTGTTGTGGCGTACGATGTTTTGAGAGATTTCGAATTCGACGAAGCTTGTTAGCCTCATGCCGAGCTCGTTGCCTTCAAAAACATTGTTACTTATGGTGCATGATACACAGTTGTCGCCTCCTATCCCCTTCGTATTATTCACGAACTTGTTTCGCTGCAGAAGACAGTTTTGCGCATAGTCAAGCCATACGCCGTATGAACTGTTTCGAATAGTGAAGCATGTGATGTTTACCCCTTCGGAAATTATGTAAAAACCAGTTCCTCCACCGCCGTCTAATATCGTTTCGTTGATACTTTCCCCGATGATGCTCAGCGATTTGTTTACAACTACGTTCTCGAAATATGTCCCATTCTTCACGAAAATTGTATCCCCATCTTCAGCTGCATTCACGGCTTCTTGGATAGTGCTGAAATCCGCCGGTCCATCGTTGTCCACTGTCCAAACGTTGTTTTCGCCATCGGCGGAGCGAGCAAACGAAAAAATTAATGAAAACATGAGGAGGAAAATCATTGTAGGCAGAACTTTTCGCATTTGAGACTTCTCCTTTTGACTTTAAGGCTTCGAAGAACTTATGTTTTTATGGAATATTTTTCTATAACTTAATCATTGAAAACGCTGTCGAGTTTTGGAAAAATAAAAGGGAAGGGAAACCTGGCTTAGTATTCTTCAGGCATTGGAGGTTTTTCGCCGCCTTTCTCTTCTTTTGGTTTGGACGCTGCGATCACGTCGTCGATGCGCAGTATCATCGATGTGGATTCCGTCGCTGATTTTATGGCTTGTTCTTTCACTATCATAGGTTCGATGACGCCGTTTTCATACATGTTCATGACTTTTCCCGTGTAAAGGTTTACGCCGAAAAAGTGTCCTTGAGGTTTCTCGTGAGCCGCCCTTAGTTCAACCATGACGTCTATCGGTTCGAGCCCGGCGTTTTCAGCTAGGGATTTCGGGACGATTTCTATAGCGTCAGCGAAGGCTTCGATGGCGAGTTGTTCCCTTCCTCCAACTTTTGGAGCGTAGTCGCGTAGGCGTTTGGCTACTTCGGCTTCTGGCGCGCCGCCACCAGCAACTATTTTGCCCGTTTCGATAACGTCTGAAACAACAGACAACGCGTCTTCTATGGCGCGTTCAGCTTCATCCACCATTCGTTCTAGTCCAGCTCTGAGCAAGACTGCGACGGAGCGAGGGTCTTTGCATTGTTCCACGAATATCATTTTGTCTTCGCCGACTTTTCTTTCTTCCACAAGCCCAGCAACACCTAGGTCTTCAGGTTTAAGGTCGTCGAGGTTTGTAACTATTTTGCCGCCGGTAGCCCTAGCGAGCTTTTCCATGTCTGATTGCTTGACGCGTCTAGCTGCGAGGATTCCCTGTTTTGCCATGAAATGCTGAACCATGTCGTCGATGCCCTTCTGACAGAAAACGACGTTTGCGCCGGAAGCCTTGATTTTATTAACCATTTCCTTCATCATTTCCGTCTCTTGGTCTAGAAAGGCTTTCATCTGTGTCGGGTCACGTATCCGGATTTCGGCGTTAAATTCTGTTTTTTCAATTTCGAGTGGACAGTCCAGAAGCGCTATTTTGGCGTTTTCAGCGCGTTTCGGCATCCCGGGATGAACAATTTCTTTGTCGATTATTATGCCTTTTACCAGTTGTGAGTCGAAGAGGCTCTTTCCTTCCTTTTTTATGATTTGGATGTTGTCGATGTCGGCTATTCGCTTTCCACCGCGGATTTCTACGATTTGCTTTACGGCGTCTATGGCTATTTCGGCTAGATGCTCTTTTGCTGCGCCTACAGCTTTGCTGGACATAGAAGTCATAGCTACTTTTTTGAGTATTTCGCGGTTTTCAATATCCACAGAGACGGCGATATCTCTTAATATTTCCATGGCTTTTTGAGCGGCCTTTCGATACCCGCTTACGATGATTGTTGGGTGGATGTTCTGGTCTAGAAGTTCCTCAGCTTTCTTTAGAAGTTCACCAGTCAGCACCACGGCGGTTGTTGTTCCATCGCCTACCATGTCGTCTTGGGTTTTAGCGACTTCCACCATCATTTTTGCCGCGGGATGTTCAACATCCATTTCGTCGAGTATTGCGGCGCCATCGTTAGTTATAGTTATGTCACCTAGGCTGTCGATGAGCATTTTGTCCATTCCGCGAGGCCCTAGGGTTGTCCTTAGTATTTCGGATATTATACGTGCCGCCATTATGTTGTTTCTTTGAGCGTCTCTTCCTCTTCGACGGCTTGTTCCCTCTTTTAGTATGAGGACGGGTTGTCCTGCTTGGGTCGTTAAGTAAGCCATACAAATCTCTCCATTAAAGCTAAAACTCTCTAACCTTATCTAGAGCAGAAATACTCTTTAATATAAACTTTATCTTTAATCTTTCTTCAAAATCACGGAGAAAAAAGAAGGCGTATGACGCGTATTTCGGTTAGATTCTTCACGGTTCTTCGAGAGCTTATTGGTCAAAAGGAAATCGTCGTCGAATTCGCGGAAAGGCACATTACGGTTGAAAGGTTATTGGAAAGCCTTGTTAGACGTTATGGAAAGGAATTCAAGGAATACGTTTTTGACCCTGTTTCTAACGATGTTAGAGGGCATTTGCAACTGCTCGTTAATGGGCGGAACATAGCTTCTCTAAGCGGTTTGGACACTAGGCTTGAGGATGGGGATGTGTTTGCTATTATCCCTCCCGTTGGAGGGGGATAAGTCAGTTTTCGAATTATTTCGGGTTTAGAATTATTGTTTTTTGCGGAATATTTATATATTAAGACGTAAGACGTAATAGGCAATATAGAGGATACAGAAATGCCCAACAACAAAAACGGCAAAAAGGAAACAAAACCCACCGTCTATTTCCACCTAGAAAACACTATACGCTTGCGAGCGATCTAAACCCCTTTTCTTTTAATTCAATTAAAAAATAAAGAGGGGAAGAAACTTAGCGCCCCATAATTTTACGCGTGGCTATTTCGATATCTTCTGCTTTAACGGTTTTTCTTCCAGCATGCATAGCGTAATCAATCGCTTCCTTCGCGATCTTAATCCCTATCTCCTCGAGAGCCTCAGCTAGTTTACGCGCAGCAGCCTCGCTTACTCTATCGGCGCCAGCCTTCTTACAAATCCGATGCATAGGCGCTATAGACAATTCCAAATTAGCCATTCAAACTCCTCCGTAGCTTCTTTTCTTATTTCAAGCAATATTTAACGATATCGCTCTGAACCATGTTTAAAACCTAAACTCAAAGGTGCGATATTTTGATTTTTGAGGAAATTATAAAAGAGGAAACGTTTCTTCTCAAGAGAAGTGAAGAAGTTGAAGTTCGTAGACGCCCACGTGCACCTTTCAGACCCCGAATACAGAGACAAAATTGACATTTTAATCGACGAAGCAAGGAAGTCTAACGTGGTTGCGCTTGTCTCGAACTCCATGGATTTACAAACCAGTATTGACAGTTTGAAACTTTCTGAAAAATACCCCGGTCTCGTTTATGCAGCTCTGGGAATACACCCGTGGACGCTAAGGGACATGCAGCCTGATGAGTTAGAAGCTGTTATAAGGCTAATTCAGAAGAACCGAAACAACAAAAGCCTTGTTGCGCTAGGTGAAATCGGTTTAGACATAAAGAACCTCAAGAATGAAGAGTTGAAGAAGCTTCAGCTCGAAGTCTTCAAAGGAATGCTAGGGCTAGCGGAAAAACTCGACTTACCGGTTATAATTCATTCTAGGGGAACAACGGAAAAAGTTGTGGAAACCCTTCCCTCATTCAAGCTCAAACGCGTGCTGCTACACTGGTTTAGCTATCCGAAATCGCTGATACCCACCATAGTAGACCGCGGATACTACGTCAGCGAGGGACCACCAGCGGTTTATTCGCAGGGAATACGGCAAGTTGTCAAACGTGTCCCTTTGGAGAATCTCTTGACAGAAACTGATGGGCCAGTAAGGTTCTTTAAGGAGCCGTTTAAGGGAAAAATGACCGTTCCATCGTTTATTCCCATGGTTGTTGAGGCGGTGGCGGAGATAAAAAAGACCGGTGTGGAAGAGGTTGCTGGTCAGATATTGAAGAATTTCGTGGATTTTTTCGGTGTGGAAATCGCTTAGAACCAAATTGCTTTTATTTTGGTTTATTTTCATAGGTTATACTTCGAAACCATGCGAATGCAACGCAAACAAGATTTAGGGGATGGGCTTAAAATTTGGGAAAGGTGCGAACGGAACACATCAAGCGAATCGCAAAGGAACTGGTGAAAAGGTTTCCGAACAAGTTCTCCCACGATTTTGAAGCTAATAAACGGGTAGTCGACGTTCTCGTTCCTACAGCTACGAACCGGGTGCGAAACAAAATCGCGGGTTATATCACCCACATGTTTTCAATTTCCCATTCATCTCGGTCAGAAAAGCCTTAATAGACATGAGTTCAAACTTCCCTTTAGGAGTTAAGGTGCAACAGATGATTACCCATTACAGGAAAAGCTGGGCTATGCGGTATCTGAGAGAAGCAAAAGCCGAATTGATGGCGGCGCGAAAAATGCCACAGATGGCGCCCGACCTCATTATGGAGGCAGTGAGAAAAGCTCAGATAGCCGTATATTATAGCCTCGGCGAACCGGCATTTATAGAAGACGCCGTGCATAAAGCCATTCAAAACGGAGGGAAAATGAAAGACCCCCTTCTAAAATGTCTGATTGAAATTGAAAGGCTCGTGCAACAGATATCTGAAGCCCCGGACTTAAACGTGGAAAAAGCTGCAGAAGAAGTTGACGACGTGATTCAGATGGCTTCGGACATAGTTGAACTTTTCACTGAAGAAAAACTCGAATAGCGTTCGGTGAAACACTTGTCCTCATCGTCAAGTTCAACCTACGTTATCCACCATGAAAAACTCGATTTAAAAATAGGGCTCTTCGATATAAGGGACGTTTTCATTCACGAGGAAATCATTCCAGAACTTTTGGAGAAACTCATTCGCAACATAGAGAGTGTTGGGTATCTTAAACACCCCATAATCTTAGACGAAAAGTCTCATGTCGTTCTGGACGGAATGCATAGAGTTGCCGCTTTGAAGAAGCTTGGGTGCCTTCGTATTCCGGCGTGCATGGTTAATTATGAAAGCCCCTTCATAATCGTAGGATGCTGGTACCGAGTGCTAAAAGAAGCAAACGCAACGAGCCTCGTCCTCCAAGCCATCGATAAACTTGGATTCAGCTCTGAAAACGTGCACAGCATCGACGTTGACACGCTCGGAGTTCCACCGGTTTTTGCAGCTCTACAAGGTTTAAACGTGTCGTTTCTGATACGTTCAAACTTTCGAAATTTAAGAGAAGCCTACAACCACGTGAAGCTCATTGAAGAAACGTTAAAGAGCAACTCGGTGAAAGTGGAACATGAAACGGAAAACGACGCTTTTCTCAAGTTGAAGGAAGGCATCGTCGAGGCGGTGCTCTTAACGCCGAAGCTTTCGAAGAAAGACATCGTGGAAACCGCGCTTTCCGGACAAGTCTTCGCATACAAAGCTACAAGACACGTAATCCCAGCGAGACCGCTAAGAATAAACGTTCCCTTAACCCTTCTGAAAGACGAGAAAAAAACGTTAGAACAAGCAAACGAAGAGCTTGTACAAAACTTGAAGAAAAAAAGGTTGAAGCTTATGCCCGCTGGAAGCATAATAGAGGGAAGAAGATACGAAGAAGACGTATACATCTTTGAATGATAAAAATGGACACAAAAACAACAGTAAAAATCGAGCTTGTAGGTGTTCTGAGAAAAACGTATGGAAAAGAAGCCGAAGAAAAAGCTGTGAAAGGAACAACAGCTAAAATACGGGACGTAATAAGGAAACTGGCTGAAAACTCGAGTCAAGAGTTTAAGCGAGCCCTAATCGACCCGGAGCTTCAGGACCCACGTCCGAACACGCTTATACTCGTGAACGGAAGAGAGATAAGCGTTCTAGAAGGTTTAGAAACTCCGGTGAAAAACGGCGACAAAATTGTTTTGATATCTGTTTCTCACGGCGGATAACAAGGGCAAAGAATAAAATAGCCAAGCTACACGACTCTTGTTATGCAACTATACGCTATAAAGACTCGAAGGATAAAGCCGGGAGACAACGTCGCCACGATAATATTAGACGCTCTAAAGAAAATGGATATAGGCATAGATGAAGGAGACGTTCTAGCGTTAGCATCTAAAGCCGTAGCAACAGCCGCCGACCGAATAGTCAATCTAAAAAACGTTAAACCCTCAGAGAAAGCAAGAAGAACCGCCGAAAACTTTCATCTGCAACCGGAATTCGTTGAACTCGTGCTAAGAGAAGCAGACAAAATATTTGGCGGTGTGGAAAAAGCCCTTTTAACACTTAAAAACG
>QMXC01000038.1 GCA_003661945.1 Candidatus Bathyarchaeota archaeon
ACTGATGAAACCGATGAAGAGAGGCTTCCGAGTGTGCCACTTCGCAAGTTTTATAGCTGCTTCAACGGCTTCGGTTCCGCTATTTCCAAAATACACTTTTTTGCTGCCGCTGCCGGGTGCGAGGTTTGCAAGTTCTTTCGCTAGGTCCACCACTTCACGGTAGTAGAAGTCGGTGTTTGAATAATGTAGAAAGCGTGTGCATTGGCTTTTTATAGCTTCTATGACTTTCGGATGGTTATGTCCAACGTTTAGGCATACCAAGCCTGAGTTAAAGTCGATGTACTCATTTCCATCCACGTCCCTCACGATACAGCCTTCGCCAGATTCCACCACAAGCGGGTAAAACCGAACATATGAAGGGGAAATCAGTTCCTCGTCAAGCTTTATCAGCTCCCTAGCCTTGGGTCCCGGTGGACGAACAACTATTTTCGGATATTCAGACATACTCCTTTCCACCCGTGAAAGTGAAAACTATTCTACAAGAGGAGAAATTTATACCTATCTGTTACAAAAGAGTAAAAACTACGTTAACGAAGGAAGGAACTGAAATCGCATTTCGAATTTTAGGCTTGCTTCAACTGTCCTAGGGCTTAGCTAGGGTTATTTCTATCGTGGAAACGTTGGATTTTTGTCCTTCGGCGCGTTCTACTTGTTCGGTGCCGATGGATATGTTTTGAAGCTCAACGTCTTTGACGAAGGCTCTTCGGAGAAGCTCAACGGTGTCGACGGCTCGGCTTATAGCTCGTCCTCGGGCTTTAACGGTTACTTTTTTGGCGCCGGAGTTGAAGAACGTTAGACACGCCAAGACATAGTTCATCACGGGTTTTTTGCCTATTAACACAACGTTTCCATTCGAAGTCTCTTCAGCCATCTATTTACCTCCTGTTTCATCGAAGCGGCGTTGGTTTAAGGGTGTAACTATTATGGGCAGCGGAATCTCTTATAGTTTTCGCGTAAAGCCGCAGTAGACTAGGACGTTAGACGCGTCCTATTTCTGTGCCTTTTTCGAAGGCTGCCTTGTTCACTTCGAAAAGCTCTTCTTTTCCTTTGCCCAGAACCTTCTCCAGCGCGTCTAAAATGCTTTCTTCCGCAACGAGTTTTGTTCGAGCTAGGTAGGCGCCGAGCATAACCATGTTTGCGGCTCGGTCGTTGCCCAGTTCGATGGCTATTTTGTTTGCGGGTACATGAACTATGGTTATGTCATCTCTTTTAGGCTGCAACGTAACAAGCGAAGTGTTAACCACCAGTAAGCCGCCGGTTTTAAGTCGAGGTTCGAAAGCCTCCAGCGAAGGATTGTTCATGACAATTAGGGAATGGGGATTCGTGATTACCGGCGAGCCTATTTCCTCGTCTGAAACCACAACGGTGCAGTTAGCCGTTCCTCCACGCATCTCTGGACCATAAGACGGAATCCAAGTAACGTTTCTCCCTTCCTTCATAGCCGCATAAGCGAGAAGCTTACCGATGAAAAGTATTCCTTGACCGCCGAAGCCCGCGATTATCAGGTCTTCGTAGAAGCCCATTTAAACGCCTCCAGCAGTCTCCTTTTCACCTTTAGGCGTCTTAAACTCGCCTAGAGGATAGTACGGAATCATTTTTTCTTCAACCCATTTGACGGCTTCCGCGGGCGACATTCCCCAGTTCGTTGGACACTGCGAGAGAAACTCCACGAGTGAGAAGCCGAGGCCTTTTATCTGGGTTTCAAAGGCTTTTCTTAACATTTTCTTGGCGCGTATGATGTTTTTCGGGTTGTTCACTGCTGCTCGGGCGATGTAGGCTGCGCCGTCCAGTGTGGCGAGCATCTCGGCAATCCTCACGGGGTAACCTTCTCTGGCAGGAGCACGCCCATAGGGAGAAGTCGTAGTTTTCTGCCCGAGTATTGTTGTTGGAGCCATCTGCCCACCGGTCATGCCGTAAACAGCGTTGTTAACAAAGAGCACGGTTATTTTTTCACCTCTCGCTGCGGCATGAACTATTTCAGCCGTTCCTATAGATGCGAGGTCGCCGTCGCCTTGATAAGTGAAAACCACGAGGTTAGGATGCACCCGTTTGCATCCCGTTGCAATAGCGGGAGCTCTTCCATGCGCAGCTTCATACATGTCACAGTTAATGTAGTTGTAGATGAGCACGGAGCAGCCTACAGGCGCGACGCCCACGGTGCGTTCAATTATTCCGAGTTCGTCGATTACCTCCGCCAGCAAGCGATGGATGATTCCGTGACCGCATCCTGGACAGTAGTGTGTTGGAACGGGGAACATGGATTTTGGACGTGTGAACACTTTTTGCATCATTCTAAAGCCTCCTTTCTACGATTTTCTCCACTTGAGCTGCTATCTCGTCGTAGGATGGAACCATTCCACCGCTTCTTCCGTCGACGTGAACTTTTGTTTTTCCGCAAACAGCTAGTTTTACATCCTCAACCATCTGTCCCATGTTCATTTCTACCACGAGGATGTTGTCTACTTTTTCCGCGGCTTCTTCGAAAGTTTTGTATGGAAACGGAAAAAGCGTGATAGGTCTGATGAGCCCGGCTTTTATTCCTTTTTCACGGAGAATTTTGATTGCGGTCTTTGTGATGCGGGCTGTGGTTCCGTAGGCTGCAATGACGATTTCGGCGTCTTCGGTCATGTAGTTTTCGACGCGGACCTCGTTTTTAGCCATCTCCAAGTATTTTCTGTGAAGCTTAATATTGTGCTTTTCGAGTTCTTCAGGGTCAAGATAGAGGGTTTTTATGAGGTTTCGAGGTCTGCCTTTCGCTCCGGTGATAGCCCAGTCCTTCGGCGGAGGCGGGATGCTGCTTCGTTTCTTGAATTCTACGGGTTCCATCATTTGCCCAATATAACCGTCAGCGAGAACCATCACTGGATTTCGGTATTTGTCAGCCAGGTCAAAAGCGTCCATCATCAAGTCCGCGGCTTCTTGAACCGTGGAAGGAGCCAAAACGAGCAGCCGATAGTCGCCGTGCCCGCCGCCTTTAGTAGCTTGGAAATAATCCGACTGCGAAGGAAGAATCCCGCCGAGCCCGGGACCGCCGCGCATGACGTTCACTATCACGCATGGGAGTTCTGCTCCAGCTATATAGGAGATTCCCTCCATTTTGAGGCTTATTCCAGGGCTAGAGGAAGAAGTCATGACCCGGGCTCCAGCGCCAGCCGCTCCGAAAACCATGTATATGGCTGCCAGTTCACTTTCTGCTTGAACGAAACAGCCGCCTACCTGAGGCATTCGCGCCGACATATATTCGGGAATTTTGTTCTGCGGAGTTATGGGATACCCAAAGAAGAATCTGCATCCGGCTTGAATAGCTGCTTCCGCGATTGCTTCGTTGCCGGTTATTAAAACTTTTTCACCCATTTACCATTTTCGCCTCCTATTTTCACGACTTTTCCTTATAGACTTCTATGGCGATTTCAGGGCACATAAGCGCGCAGAGAGTACATCCCGTGCATTTCCCTTCGGGGTCGACGAACTTCGCGGGGTGATAGCCTTTCGAGTTAATCTCGTTTGAGACTTGGAGTAGATGGAAGGGGCAGACGGTAATGCATAGGTGGCAGCCTTTGCACAGCTCTCGGTCAATCACTATCTTTCCACCCATTTACTTCTCCCTTCATTCCTATACCTAAATTTCCGCCGCACATGCTTTGACTTAAAGAAGTTTAAAGTTGATTATCAGTCTTATTAGCGTTAAGGTTTAGAAAAGCCAAAACACCAACAATGCAAGAACAAGACCAGTTAGAGAAAATATAAGTGCTGCGATGTGCTTCGCCTTCTCTATCGCGGGGTCAACTAGGGAGCAAAGCTCGATTATCTTCTTTTCGCCAATAACTTTCACGCGGTGAACCATTTCAACCGTGTAGCCTACTTTGACGGGTTCCATGTTTGACAAGGCAGCTTCAACCGTTTTCCGCACGTATTCTACAAGTCTGTCATGGGGGATAGCTTCGCCAAGCGCGTAGTAGCCTCTTCTCGTCAAAACCAAAGCCGTAACCGCGTGGGTGTCAGTTGTGAAAACCTCTCCAAGATCTATTCCTAAGGCTTTAATCGTGGAAAGAATTTTCTCGCGTAGTTCGGGAACCATGTTGTTTCCATCGATGGTTATGTAAGCGAAGGTTTTGTCGCCGACTTTTACGGTTATGGCGGTGATTCCCCCAGGTCCCATTCCTTCTTTTAAGCCGAATTCCTTAGGCACGGTTTTTGCGGCGCCCACACGAACCGGTAGCTTTTCGAGAGTGGAAACGTGCCTTAGACTTTCGGTTATTGCTTTTTGGAGTTCTTCGACAGCCTTATTGAAGGGGACTGCCCCGTTTAAGCTATTGTGCGCGTTTATCACCATCGCGTAGGATAAGCCGCGTTTCCTCGCTTCGTTTAGAGCGAATTCCCCAAGCTCTTGAGGTAGGTCTTCCGTGGTTTTAGGCGCTAAAGAAAGAGATAGGAGTGCACAGTCGCCGAATACTTGAGACGACACCGTGGCATCCTCACGTCTTGCTTGAAACAGCGGTGAAGCCAGAGAAGCTGAAGCTTTCAAGCTCAGGGAGGCGTTCACAACTGTGGATATGATTCTTTTCACGTGTTTCTGAGACGCCACGTCGAGCTCATGCCCCAGCAACCCGTGGGGAACGGCAGCCACGCATCCAAACTTTCTTTCCAGCGCTTCCTGAAGCATTGAGGGGAGAAGGCTGCTTCCCACGTTTCTAAAGGGACCTGGATGAACGTGGGGGATTATCAGCAGCGCTTTGGTTGCAGACTCTGTTTCGAATTTGATGATGGAGACTTCGACGTCTTTTTCGACGCCTAACTGTTCGAACAAACGTTCTAGCGGCGTGTTAATGTTTTCAATCCAGTTGACTATAAAGGCTTTGAACAACGTGAAGGACGGGATACCGAGTTTTTTTAAGGCAAGCTTGTTGATGGGTTCAGTGAAGGCGTAAACTGCGGCTATGCTTATTGGAATACTTAACATTAGATAGGCAGCTATTCCCGGAACCAACGAGTTTCCCATAACAATCCAAACAGACAAAAGCAGAAGCAAAGCAACCGAGGGGGAGAGAAACGCGGCTGCTGTTCTTTTCCAGCTCGAAGCTATTGAAGTAGTATTCAACACTGTCAAGCGCAAAATAGTAACGGCGGAGAAACCGAAAAGCCACAGTTTAAGCCAGACTAGCGTAGAGTGAAAGGCAAAGGCTAACGCGTTTCCTAAAAGCATGAAAGGCAGCCATAAGGCAAAAGAGAAAATAGATAGTCCGAAACACCTACGAACCTTATACACCGCGTCAAATGTTAAGAACAGCTTGTTCGTTATTATATCTGAAACTAACGTGCACACCAGAAGAGCCGCGCCGAAGGCAACGCCCAACGCTAGGTTTCGAGCCGATAAGTCTAGAAGGAACACGGAAAGGGTTCCGCTGAATAGACATAAAGCAGCAAGCAGCAATAACATTGTCTTTAGAGAGGGCAATGTGAAGAGCGAGGAATAATGTTTTACCGCTTTGTCGATAGTCTCATCGAAGGATTTTTTGTCTTTCATTTTCTCTTCACGTGACGATAAGGTTCTAATTTTAAGTTAGGAGCGAATATATGAGTTATGCGGAAACGCGTTTGTCTCTTACCTAAAGTAGCATAACTGTTTTAAGTGCGAACGCGTTTAGGTTAATTCTGCGGTAGTTATGTCTTCAAAACAAAGTTTACCGCTCTCCATCTTCCACATGCTAGAAAAGAATATAGGTCGAAAACTACTCGTCATACTGGACCCAGCCTACGGATTCGAAGGAGTTCTAACAGCGATAACGCGGGAGCCTCCGGGAATATGGCTTTCAAACGCGGAGGCGGTTATCCTTCGCTCAACAATCGCCCAGCCCATACCTCAGGTTGCAGCGCGAGAAGAAAGGAGTGAAATTTTCGTTAACTTGAACTCGGTTCAGCGTATAGAGGTTTTACATGAGAAGCGGTGAGCCTTCAAGCTAGAAGAAGGTGTAGGCGATTATCGAGATTATTATGAGTCCTACTGCGAAAACTATGAGAAGCTCGGGTCGCACTTTGACACCTTCTGTTTCCTCTTCGAAGAAACGCAGCAGCCCGGCGCTAGCAGAAGGCATAGGCGCTCTTCTTTCCTTCTTTTTCTTCCTTCGGCTCATAGCAAGCCTCCGTGAAAGGGTTATCACGCGAAAGTTGTGGATTCACCGTTATTAACCTTGCGTTTGTTCAGCAAGTTCAAAGAACTTTTATGCTAGGGCGTGGATAATGTGAAGCGAGGTGTGAACCTAGTGTCACGTGAGCATTATAACCGTATATTCGAGCTTTTACAGAAGCATCATCAATGGTTCCGAGAAGCCATACCGCTCATAGCAAGCGAAAACGTTCCAAGCCCCGCAGTGCGCGAAGTTTTAACAAGCGATTTTGGAAACCGCTACGCTGAAGGGTGGCCCGGGGAACGTGTCTACGCCGGGTGCACATACATAGACCGTGTGGAAAACATCTGCATCGAACTTATGAAGAAACTGTTTAGAGCTGAATTCGTGGACGTCCGCCCTATTTCCGGGGTTGTCTCGAACCTGGTTGTATACACGGCTTTCACCGAGCCAGGAGACACGATGATGGCGCTTTCCATTCCCTGCGGAGGACATATAACCATGGGTAAGAAGAAACTTGGAGGAACAGCGGGCGCGGTTCACGGGTTAAACGTGGAGTATTTGCCGCTTAACTATAAAGAACTAAACATCGATGTTGACCGGACAAAGGAAAGGTTGAAAAAGCTCGTAAACGAGGGAAAAACCCCTAAGCTCGTGATGTTCGGCGCCAGCGTGTTTCCGTTTCCACATCCCGTAAAAGAGCTTGCAGACGCTTTCCACGAGGTCGGAGCAACGGTTGGCTACGACGCTGCACACGTGGCTGGGCTAATCGGCTGCGGATGCTTCCAAGACCCGTTACGGGAAGGCGCAGATGTAATGAGCTTAAGCACGCACAAAACGTTTTTCGGTCCTCAACATGGCTCGGTTGTTTCTTGGGAGAAACATGCGGACAAGATTAAACGCGCCACGTTTCCAGGCATGGTAAGCAACCATCATTTGCACGCGGTTGCCGGAGTAGCCGTAGCTTGTGCGGAGCTTCTCGAGTTCGGCGAACAATACGCTAGGCAGGTGATTAGGAACGCCAAGGCGCTCGCACAAGCACTATACGAACGGGGATTCAACGTGTTAGCTGAACATAAAGGGTTTACGGAGTCTCATGTAATTTTAATAGACGTAACCAAACAAGGCGACGGAGGCACGATAGAGCAGGAGCTGGAGAAAGCAAACATAATCATAAACCGGAACCTTTTGCCTTGGGACATTAAGGAAGGCAGACACTTTATGCATCCTGGAGGCATACGGCTGGGAACTTCTGAAGTAACGCGGCTTGGAATGAAAGAAAACGAGATGGAGGAAATCGCAGAGTTCATGAAACGTGTAGTATTGGACAAAGAAGCGCCGGAAAAAGTGAAGGCGGATGTAGCTGAATTCCGCAAAGACTTCCAGAAAGTGCATTACTGCTTCGAAAACGCTGTAGAAGCATATGAATACATAAAGATAAGATAAGACGCGTGGAGCAGCCTTAGCTCCACGAAACTGACATTCAAAAGATGGAAAAGAAGCCGCGAAAGTTGAAAGGCGAAGACCGCAAGACCGTTTTATGGACCATTGGGCATAGCAACCGTTCAAAGGAAGCTTTCCTAGAACTTTTGCGAGAACATAAAATCGAGGTTTTAGTAGATGTTCGAAGCTTTCCAACTTCGAAAATTGAGCATTTCAAACGTGAAGAAATGGAAAAGTGGCTTCCCGAAAACGGTGTAGAATACGTCTGGCTCGGCGAAGAGCTAGGAGGTTACCGAAAAGGCGGATACAAAAGGCACATGCGGACGAAGCTTTTCAGAGAAGGAATTAGACGTCTTCTAGAAATTGCACGTCAAAAGCGAACGTGCATAATGTGCATGGAGACAAACCCGAAATACTGCCACCGCCGCCACATCTCCGCCTACTTGGAAAAGCGAGGCGTCGAAGTGATTCACATAGTGAAAAAGGGACAAACAAGTCTTTCCCAAATTTTAAAAACATCCAAACAGAACACATAGCGGTTTAGAAAGGGGGTAAACTCGACAATGCACATTAAGGAGTTCCAAGGGATGATGAGGAAAATCTATTTTCACAGAGACTCTAAACGAGGAATG
>QMXC01000039.1 GCA_003661945.1 Candidatus Bathyarchaeota archaeon
CCCGGGGAACTCTACGGGAGAAAAGGACTGCGAGGTTTAAGCGTTTTCCTCGACCGGGCATTCGCCGTGCTACCCAACGCGGGCGAACTGAAACTCCTAACCGGAGAATCGGACTACCGGAAAGGCGCGCGAAAGCTCCTACAAGAAGGCGTTGAAATCGTCGCTGTCAAGCTTGGAGCGAAAGGATGCTACGTCACAGACGGAAAAAATGAACACTTGATTCCAGCTTTTAAGGTCGAAGTAGTTGATACGACTGGGGCGGGTGACGCTTTCTGCGCAGGCTTTATCTACGGACTTGCTACGAATAAGCCGCTCAAAGAATGCGGTAGAATAGGTAACTTCGTAGCTTCGCGGTGTATAATCCAAACAGGCGCAAGAAACGGGCTGCCCACACTCGTAGAGCTTAAACAAACGATGCGACTTGAATAAGCGTTGGGCGTGCGCATGAGAAGTTATAAGAAAGCCACGTCGGCTCTCTCGGCATATGCATTCAAAAGGAGTTTCGAGGACTTGGAATAGGCAACGCGTTGATGCATTACTTGATGGAATGGACTGAAAAAACGAGGCTGGAAAAGATTTCGTTAACGGTTTTCTCCACGAACAAGCCGGCGATAAGGCTTTACGCCAAGTTTGGCTTCCAAATTGAAGGAATAAGGCGGAAACAGTTCAAAGTGAAAGGAAAATATGTCGACGAAGTGATAATGGGAAAATTTTTGCGCTAAAACTTTTTCTCTAGATATCGGAGCATGCCTTCGAAGATTTGTTTTCCATCCCCGTATTGAGGTAGAACCATTTTCCGCGTCCAGTCGGGCAGTTGCCACCAGTAGAAGGCTCTTTCCGGGTGCGGCATAAGCCCAAGCACGGTTCCTTCCGGGTTGCATATCCCAGCGATGTCGTAGAAGGAGCCGTTAGGATTAACGGGATAAGCGCCTTCCGCTGGCTCTCCGTTTTGGCTGCAGTATCTGAAGACAAGCTGGTCTCCTTCGAGAAGCTTCTCCAGACAAGCGTTCTCCTTCTCTTTTGGGAAGATGAATCTTCCCTCGCTGTGCGCTACCGGAATGCGTAGAACTGCGTTTCTATCTATGTGCTGGGTGAAGACGCAGTTTCCTCGGTTTTCGTGGCGTATGTAGACCCAGCGGCAGTTGTAGCCCGGCGGAGAATTTGTAGCTAACGCGGCTTCTGGAAACTCGCTGATGCCGTGGAATGCTGGAAGCACGCCCATTTCCACCAGCACTTGAAAACCGTTGCATATTCCGAGAATAGGCTTTCCTTCACCGAGGAACCTTTTGATTTCGTTGCCTAGCTTTGCAACTATCCATTTAGCCCATATGGCGCCAGCCCTAACGTAGTCGCCGTAAGAAAAGCCTCCCGGGAAAACAAGCGCATCACATTCGCTAATCATGTGTTTCTTCTTAACTATCTGGTTTATGTGAACCACGTGGGCTTGAGCGCCCAAGTCTTGAAAGGCTCGTTGGGTTTCCTTGTCGCAGTTGGTTCCGCCTACGCGCATAATGAGCACCCGGGCTTCTTCTCTCTTCACAGCTGGCTTCCCCCTAACCCGGATTTCCATCTTCGCCTCAACACGTCTATGGATACGTCGATAAGGGCTTCGCCTTCCAATCCATAAACGCAGAAACTCGAGGTTCGCGTAACCTTCCCGACGCAGCCGCAAACAGTTCCTCGCATGAGCCTTTCGAATTCTTCGCGGCTTTTCTCTGAAACCTCGACGATAAAACGGCTGTTAGACTCCGAGAACAATATGAAATCGTTCCGCGTTAAACCGCGAACCGGAACCTTTTCTAGGCTTATTTCGACGCCGTAGCCTCCAGTGAAAGCCATTTCAGCCAAAGCCACGGCTAACCCACCTTCCGAAATATCGTGGCAGGCTTTGACCAAGCCGTTCTCTATGGCTTCACCCATGCTTCGCATAGTCTGTTTAGCCTTCGAAGCGTTCACCTTCGGCACGGAACTTCCAACAAAGCCCTTCAACGCGTAGTATTCGGAGCCTCCTAACTCATGGAAGGTTTCCCCAACAACGTAGAGAAGGTCGTTAGGCGTCTTAACGTCCATGGAAACCACGCTTCGAACGTCTTCAACTATGCCTATCGCGGTGATTAAAAGCGTAGGCGTAACTGGACCTAAAGGCGACTCGTTATATAGGCTGTCTTTTCCAGATATGAAGGGCGTTTCGAAAGCTTTGGCAAAATCGTAGCAAGCTTGGCAAGCTCTTACTAGGCTCCCCAACCGGTCTGGCTTTTCAGGGTTTCCCCAAGTAAAATTGTCTAGCAGCGCTATTCTTTTTCCGCCGACTGCTACGTTATTACGTATCGCTTCGTCGATGGCTGAGGCAGCCATCCAGTAAGCGTCGATTTTTCCATAGTTTGGGTTTATTCCGCAGGAAATTGCTATGCCTTTCCATGACTCGTCGAGAGGTTTTATCACCGCTGCGTCGCTGGGTCCAGCTAGTTCGCCGTGTAGAGGTTTCAAAACCGTGTTTCCTTTGACTTCGTGGTCGTAGGTGCGGATGACGTTTTCTCTGCTCGCTATGTTCGGCGAACCGAGCAGTTCCATGAGCGTTGAAGCTAAATCTCGTGGTTCTGGAAACTGTGGTTCTTCTATGCGAGGCGGCTTCCAAAAGGCTTTCCGCCGAACCCTTGGCGGAGCGAAAAGAAAGGGAACGTCAATTTCAGCTACGGTTTCGCCTCTGTAATAGACGCGGATTACCCCGTCGTCCGTGTACACGCCTATAGCCGAGGCTTCCACGTCTTCCTCCTCAAACACCTGTAGAACCGCGTTCAGATTCTGTCTAGGAACAGCCAGCAACATTCTTTCTTGAGATTCGGAAACGTATATTTCCCAAGGCGCCAAGCCCGCATACTTGAGCGGAACCTTGTCAAGCTCTACGGTGGCGCCGAGTCCAAAGCGGTGAGCGGTTTCGCCTACGGCGCAGGATATTCCTCCTCCTCCTAGGTCGGTAATCGCCGAGGCGAGCTCTGCGTCCCTTATGCGCAGTATTGCTCTTTTCAGCTTCTCCTCCTCGATGGGGTTGGCTATCTGAACCGCTGGTCTCGAAACTTCTTCCGATTTTTCGGTTAGCTCTGCTGAAGCGAAGGTTACGCCGTGAATTCCGTCTCTACCCGTTTTTCCTCCAGCCAAAACGATAACGTCGCCTTTCCTAGCTTGTCTCCGAAACTTGTCCAGCGGAAGCATCCCCACGCATCCACAGTAGACGACAACATTTCCAGTATAGCTTTCGTCAAACCGTATAGCCCCACTTACGGTGGGGATGCCCATGTTGTTGCCGTAACATCCTATTCCGGCTATTACCCCGCGAAAAACGTAACGTGGATGTTTCACCCCGGGTGGGAGCCTCTCGTGGGGAAAATCGAGCGGTCCGAAGCATAGGACGTCTGTGCAAGCGATGGGGTCTGCCCAAACGCCTAAAATGTCGCGGATTACCCCACCTACGCCTGTGGCTGCCCCGCCGAAAGGCTCTATAGCCGAAGGATGATTATGCGTTTCAACCTTCACTGCCACGCCGTGGTTCTCATCGAAAAGCACGATTCCAGCGTTGTCTTCGAACACGGAAAAACACCATTCCGGCTCGAGCTCTTTTGTGGCTCGGAATATGTAGGTTTTGAACAAACTTTCTATTTCCTCGTCTTCGAAGACTATCTTTCCCTTGAAGGTTTTGTGAAAACAATGCTCTGACCACGTTTGCCCTATGGTTTGAAGCTCCACGTCGGTGGGGTTTCTCTTCAGTTTTCGGTAATGTTGCTGAACCACCTTCATTTCATCTAGGCTTAACCCTATGCCTAGTTCACGGCTAATCGTCTGAAGCTCCGCGTCGCCAGCGTTTAGAATGTTTATCTCGTAGAGTTCAAACGGCACGTTTCTACGGATATACAGTTTCTCCGACTTTGTTGACCGGGGCATCCGCTTACTTCACTTCCTCAACTGTGTAGCTGTAATCATCTTTAGTGGGGTTCGCCAAAAGCCTTCGACACATCTCTTCCACCAGATTTTCAGCTTCAGCCTTCGAGTTTGCCTTCAACGTTACGGTAAAAACCTTGCTTACCCCCACGGTTTCCACCATGTAGCCGAGTTCTCTAAGCAGCTTCGCGGTAGTTTCGCCTTCGGGGTCGGTATGTCCCTTTTTTAGGCTTACCTCAACTCTAGCTTTGAACATCATGGGTTTCGGTTGAAACTTTAAAAATTTAAATCTTTTGTAAACTAATATTTAAACAAAAGTGTTAAAGACTCGCGAGAACAAGCTTCTCTCCCCTGTACAAGGCAACGATTTTCCCAGAATCGGTTACGCGTCCAATAACCTCGGCTTCAACTCCGGCTTTTCCCAAAATCGACAAAGCATCATCCACTTGGGCTTTCTCTACGACAACAGCGAAGCCCCAACCCATGTTGAACGTCTTAAGCATTTCCTCATCCGTAATTTTACCGCGAACTTCCTCCGCGGTTTTCTGAATAAGTTCGAATATGGGCTGCGGCTTAAAATTGTCGAATTCGAATCCGACGCCGCGGGAAAACTTTGCTAAACGTTCGAATTTCAGATAGGCATCTCCGGTTATGTGAACCGCTGCTTTAACCTGCATTTCATCCATCAGTCTCATGAAGGGTTTAACGTAAATTCGGGTTGGCTCTAGGACTTCGTAGACTATTCCTCGGGTAAAGCCTTCCGGAACTTCGAAAGCGTCGTATTTTCCGCCCCATTTTTTGAAGAGAACCTTTCTCGCCAGGGTTATCCCGTTGCTGTGGATTCCGGAGCTGCGCAATCCGATAACAGCGTCTCCAGCGTGTAGCTGGTCGCCGAAAACGACCTTTTTCTTTTCTACTTCGCCTATGCATGCAACTACCATGTCAAATCCTCTGCCAGCGGCGATTCCACGGATGATTTCGGCTACGTCGCCTATTTCTCCACCCGAAACTACGCACTCGGCTTCAGCTGCTCCTCGAGCTATGCCTTCTATCAGTTGTCGCACAAGTTCGGGGTCGGAAGCTTCGGCGTGAATGTTGTCCGCTATGGCTAAGGGTCTGGCTCCAGAGCGAATCACATCGTTCACAGCCATGGCTACGCCGTCGATGCCTATCGTGTCGTATTTTCCAGCCAGCTGAGCAACCAGAACCTTGGTTCCAACGCCTTCAATTACCAAGTCAAGGTAACGGTTCCCGCTGATAGGAAAAATTTTCCCATAAGGCAACGTTAAAACTTCGCCATGTCTGCTAAACCGATGTGTTTCATCTAAAATCTTCAAGCTTTCTTTGGAAACCGCCCTTAGCTTTCTATCGACTCCTGCTTCCGCATAAGTGAAAGGTTTCGACAAGATTTGTTCCTCGTGCTACTGTAATGTCAAATAAGAGAAAAAGGTTATGGAAGCCTAAAACTAGCGTAACGAGCTAACTGAGGCTTGTTTGTTTTACGTGCATGCGTAATGGAGCAAAACTGAGAAAATTATTTTTCTATGGTTAGGTATCCCTTTTCTCTGAGCCACTGCACTTGGTTTCTCCGGTATCTCCAGAATATGTCGCCTCTAGTTTCGGACTGGAAATCCCAAGGCGAGACAAGCACTATGTCGCCTACGCGGACCCAAACTCTTCTCTTGAGTTTTCCACGGATTCTACAAAGCCGTGTCAGCCCGTCTTGGCATTTCACCATGAACCTGTCGTAGCCAAGGGGCTTAATGGCTATGCCTAATACGTCGTTAGCCTCTGGAAGCTTCACAACTTCGATGTTTTTCTCGTTTATGATTTTTCTTCTTCCCACAGTTTTCACGTTCCAAGCCGCAAAACCGAAAATTTGTCAAAAGAAACTTTCGAGCTTCCTGACTCTTCTCAATCCGCGGTGTCAACCTTACCACACGGTTCCGCTATAAAAACTTTCTTATTTTTGCCGAAACTTTTCTCCAATGCGCATACAAAAAGACCTCGTGAAGGGAGAAATGAAAAGTTTTAAAAGGAATAGTCTCGGAAACTATGCGGTTGAGGGTTATGTAATGGAGGTTTACCGTGTTATCATAAATATCATCGCTTTGGCGATAAACGTATGTCTTGTATATTTCGCCGTGAGGCTGCTGTACATTTTCAAGGGCGGTAAGATGAAGAAACCTTGGATTTACATATCCTCCGGGGTTCTGGCTCTAGCTATAAGTTCCTCGCTTTTTGCGTTGCATTACCTTTTCGAAATCCATGCGGGTCTTCACGCTTTTGGGGGAGTTTTAATGGTAATAGGCGGATTACTTCTTCTCGTCGGTATGTATCTCGAATATCGAAGCTGGACGAAGCCTCTGTAGCGTTAGAGACGTGAACAATAGGCTATGGTTGCTTCTCTTATTCTATGGTTTTTAGGAACTGTTGCGCCAGAGTTGCTATGTCTTGGTCCGGTGTTATTCCGGTCCACGGCGAGCCTTTCGGGATGACATTTACCACGACTATATCTGCCCCGTTAAAAGCAGCGCTCTGAGCCTCTTTTAAGTCCACCCCGCCGGCGGCTGAAACCAGAATATCATATTTGCTTTTTATTTTTGTCACATGTTTGTATTGAATTACCTTTCCCCGTGTGCGTTCTTCGTCTCGTCCTCTGTGTAGCACCGCGACTGTGGGCGGTTTTCTCATGGGGCGAAGAACTTTTAAGGGGCGTTCTACGTGCATCATGTCCACCATGGAATCAACACCCAGCCTTTCGCATGTTTCGACGAATATGTCTAGGGCTTCGGTTGGCGCGTTTCCCATAGCTGTTACAGCGTTTGCCCCGGCGGAAGCGCACATTTCCACTTCTTCTTTTGCTCCGTCAACTATTTTGATGTCCGCCACAACGTAGCCTTGCCACAGCTCAGCTATTCGCCGTATGCCCCTGACACCGTAACGTTTTATAAAAGGTGTTCCAGCCTCGATGAGGATTCTCTTGTCACGGGGTATACGCGGCAGCAGACGCTCAACATGTTTCATCGGCACGTTAAAGGCTATCTGCAAGTAGCAAATCTTCCTTTCAAGCATCGGTTTTTCCTCGAGTTGGCTGTCCGCGACTTAGGTTTTGGTAAGTTTTCCCAATTCGCCGAGCATTTCAACCGGGAGCAGTATGACTATTTTGTCTGAAGGGTCAGCTGCGATGTCCGTTACTGTTTGTAGGGTTCGAAGCAGAAAGGCTCCCTTGCTTTTCGCTAGGTTTTCAGCTGCTTTGCGTAGGTTTTCCGAAGCCGCTAGTTCTCCCTCCGAGGTGATTATTATGGCTCTTCTTTCCCTTTCTGACTCTGCTTGTTTCGCCATGGCTCGTTTCATTTCGGCTGGAAGCTCGATTTCCTGAATTTTTATGGATAGTATGTCGACGCCCCATTCAGCCGTTTCAGTGTCAACTATTTTCTTGATGTTTTCCGCTATTTTCTCTCTTTCCATCAGAACCATGTCTAGGTCGCTGTTTCCAATGACGTCTCGTAGGGCTGCCTGCGTATACTGTCGAACCGCGTAGCCGTAGTTGTCAATCTTAATAACCGCATCGTCGGGCTTCACAACCTTATAGTAGACAACGGCGTTAACCAGAACAGGCACGTTGTCGCGGGTCATGACCTCTTGTTTTGGTATGTCCACCGTTGTTATCCGCAGGTCCACGATACGCGCCTTCTGAAATATCGGAACGACGAAGATTAAGCCGGGTCCGCGAACTCCCGTGAACCTTCCAAGCGTGAAGATTACTCCGCGTTCGTACTCGTACAAGACGCGTATAGACGCTAGGAGTATTACTATCACGATGAAAATTACGAATACTAGTATCGGTATCCACCACATTTCCATTCACGCAAATGCCTTTCTACGAATTCGACTTATATAATTTAGCACAAAGACGTTGAAAATCACGTTCAAGTGTGAAGCCTTAACTCTCTTTTTACGGATTCTATTTCGCTTTTCGTCAATGGTCTTGGAAAGTTGTATATTGGTCCGCTTGGTTTTTCGTTGTAGTAAGGACGATTGCAGTTGGGGCATCCCGAAGTCTGGAAAGGCTTTCCGGTTTGTATCACGTTTTTTAGTGCCCGGTTTTCAACACCGAAACTCGTAATTTTTCCTTCTTCGTCGAACTTCATTTTTTCAAACCGCGAAAGCTTTTCAGCTATTAAGAATCTGGCGAGTTGTAAGCGTCTGTAGCTGCCTATTTCCGGCGGCTCTCTGTTTTCGAGGGGTGTTCCCGGAACCGGG